>JAAZFD010000075.1 GCA_012511925.1 Clostridiales bacterium | reverse complement strand
GTCATGACTTGCCTACGCAAGTGGCAAAGACTCCGAATTTAACGTTGGTGCAGACAAATTCGCTGTTTCCGCTGTTGATACAAAAACGAACCAAGCAGAAATTAAGCAAAACAATCAGTTGATTTTGAAAATGACTGATTACAACTTAGGACCAAAATCGCCAACCTTCTTGTCCCTCGAATACAAGGACGCAGTGCGTGAGGCTTGTTCAAAGGTTTCGTCCGGTAAAGGCTCCTTTATATTCCCAGACGCTAACGGCACCGATGTTGAATACGAAGTTGAGTTGAAAGACTTTTACTATACCGTAACACGAATCGAGCAGACCTATATGTTGGCAAGGTATAAGGCTCCCACTGGTAAGAACCTTCTCGGAACAGAGTCGAGCGCATTCGATGTTGTAACTCGTCTAATGTATGGTGGTCGTGTCTCTCTAATGGTTGGTTTCGTCGTAGTTCTAATTGAGCTAATAATCGGCGTTATCTTAGGCGGTATTGCTGGCTACTTCAGCGGATGGGTTGATGTAATCATTATGCGTTTCATCGAGCTGTTTAACTGCATACCATTCTATCCACTACTAATGATAATTGTTGCAGGACTTGACGCAGCACGTGTTGGAAACGATATTCGAATATTGCTGTTGATGGTTGTACTCGGTGTTCTATCATGGCCTGGAATCGCAAGAATAGTTCGTGGTCAGATTCTCTCGCTACGTGAGCAAGACTTCATGGTTGCGACAGAAGCTACAGGAATACCAGTACGCAGGAGAATATTCAGACACTTAATTCCTAACGTAATACCTTTGCTTATTGTTACAGCTACAATGAGCTTGGGCGGTATCATCATAACGGAAGCGACATTGGGTTTCTTAGGCTTAGGTGTTAAATATCCTGCCGCTTCATGGGGTTCGATAATCAACCAAGCAAACGACTTTGTTGTTATGAGCCAGTACTGGTGGGTATGGATTCCCGCAGGCGCTTTAATCTTGCTAACTGTGTTGGGGTTCAACTTCGTTGGAGATGGTCTGCGTGATGCTTTTGACCCGAAAATGAAAAGGTAGGTAAAGGCAATGGAAAAGAAGAAAAATTTAGGATATATATCGGCAAAGGAATTGCGAAAAATATCTCGTGAAAACCGCCGTATTACCAACGAAATTGAAAGGATTCGAAATCGCAAGAATGTACCCGTAGAAGAGTACACCACACAAATGCGAGACCCGAACAACGTTGTAGAGTTCGACAACCTGCACACCTATTTCTTCACCGACATAGGAACTGTTAAGGCTGTTGACGGTGTAACATTTGATGTTCCAATCGGCAAGACTGTAGGCGTTGTTGGTGAATCGGGATGCGGAAAGTCGGTTACAAGTTTATCGCTTATGCAGTTGGTACAAAGGCCACAAGGCCAGGTTGTTGAGGGAGAAATCCGCTTCAATACTGGCGAAATGGTTTACGATATTGCTAAAACTCCAACATCGGCAATGTATAGCATTCGTGGGAATCATATTTCAATGATATTCCAAGAGCCTATGACAAGCCTAAACCCAGTTTTTCGAATTGGCTTCCAGCTTGACGAGGTTACAAAGCTACACAACCCCGAAATGTCGGATGAAGCTGTTAAGCAGCACTCACTCAATATGATTGAGATGGTTGGTATCGGAAACCCCGGTGTTTATGATATGTACCCCCACGAGCTTTCTGGCGGTATGCGTCAAAGAATAATGATTGCTATGGCTTTGGCTTGCGAACCACGTTTGATAATTGCAGACGAGCCGACTACGGCACTCGATGTTACAATCCAAGCACAGATTCTTGACCTTTTGCGCAACTTAAAGGATAAGATTAACTCCTCTATCATGCTTATAACCCACGACTTGGGCGTTATTGCTGAAATGGCAGACTTCGTAGTCGTTATGTACGCAGGAAGAGTTGTTGAAAAGGGAACGGCACAGGAGGTATTCAATACACCTGCTCATCCCTACACAATCGGTCTTATGGAGAGCAAGCCTGTTGTAAACAAGCGTGTTGAACGCCTATACAGCATACCTGGCTCAGTTCCTAACCCAATTAACATGCCTAACTACTGCTATTTCAGAGATAGGTGTGAACGCAGGATAGGCAGATGTGATGGAGATTATCCGCACGAGATTCGTCTTAGCGATACGCATTATGTTTCATGCTATCTCTATGATGGACAGAAGGAGGTCAAATAATGGCTGAAATTATGCAAAACCAAAATCAACAAGGCGAAAACTTACTTGAAGTTATAAACCTTAAAAAGTATTTCCCTATTAAGGCAGGCTTATTTAACAGAGTAGTCGGTCACGTAAAGGCTGTTGATGATGTTTCGTTTCACATTAAAGCTGGCACAACAATGGGTCTTGTTGGTGAGTCTGGCTGCGGTAAAACCACAGTTGGCAAGACAATTCTTCGCCTAACAGACAAAACTGATGGCTCTGTATTGTTTAAGGGAACAGACATTCATGCATTAGACCACGAAGAGTTGCGTAGGATTCGTCCGAAGATTCAGATTATTTTCCAAGACCCTTATTCGAGTCTATCACCACGTTTGCCAATCGGTGAAATCATCGGTGAGGCTGTTAAGGTACATAACATCATTCCCGAAAATGAGTACGATGACTACCTAACAAAGATTATGAAATCTTGCGGTTTGCAGGAATATCATAAAGACCGTTATCCGCATGAATTT
>JAAZFD010000074.1 GCA_012511925.1 Clostridiales bacterium | reverse complement strand
GGGTTAATGCGTTGGTTGACGGCATTGAGGTTCCCCTACCCTTAAATTTTAACTCGATTATGCTTTTGTTTGATAAGGATAAAGCGAACAAACTAATTCAATCATTGCTTAACGAATACGGCGAAAACGAAAGCGTTCAGATTTTGGAGTTGAGGAAAAGCAATGTACCCGATTTGAAAGCGCTCGCGGATTTTGTTTACGAAAAGATTTTTTTGCATTACACAACAAAGATGTGGGGAATGTCGCCTACGGAGATTTCTCCAAGCGTTACGGGGAGAGTTCCTATACGGCTTTCGTATGACGATAGACATTTTACTCATAAGTATCAAGTGATGCCGAAGTTTGGTTACAACAAACTATTTGAGAATATGCTTGAACATGAAAAAATTGAAGTGCGCTTAAATGCTAATGCAAGCGATTATATTTCTGTGGATTCTAAAACAGGTAAGATTTTCTTCGAGGGAAAGCCATTTTCGGGTCGTTTGATTTACACTGGTTCGTTGGACGAGCTATTTTCGTTTTGCTATGGCGAGTTGCCGTACAGAACCTTGCGGTTTGAACATGCAACGTACAAAAGAGATGAAATTCAACAAACCGCTGTGCTAAATTTTCCAGATAGTCGCCCCGAAACTCGCAGAACAGCGATGAAAAAACTTACGCAGCAAAAAATCAGCGGAATCACCTCAACGCTAACAGAGTACCCTGGTGCATATTTGCGTGGCGATTCAATTTGGGGCGAGCCTTACTATCCCATTATTAACAGCGAATACTTAGAAATTCACAAGAAATATGCTGATTTAGCAAAAAAGATACCTAATTTATACCCTGTCGGTCGATTGGCTGAATATCGGTATTACAACATGGAAGATACAATTAAAAGGGGAATGGAAACCGTTGAAAATATGCGATAACAAACAACTTTTTATAATCCGATATGCTTATATTTGCGCTTATGCTGTAGTGCTTTTTGCAAATAATATCCCCTTTGTTATGCACATAACAGATATAATAATCCCTGCATTTCTGCCAGTAGGTGGAATCCTGTTTCTGTGTGATTTATTTAGAAGCAAAATAGAATTTAAACGCCCACCCATGATATTTATTGTGGCATTTTTGGCTTCGTTTGTAATTACTATCATACTAAACTACAAGTATAATCTATTTGGCAACGCAAAATCGCTTTGTTGGTTCATAGTTCAAATATTTGTTGTGGGCAATATTTTCATGTCAATTCCAAAGGGTAATGAAAAACGGTATTTTGGGATTTTTGCAAAGCTAATCGTTGTATTGGTTTTCGTAGCCTCTGCAATTTCACTATACTATTTTATGATGCAAAAGGAGTTTAGAATTGTCCTCAACGGCATCGAACTAAAGCAAGGTTGGCATTACAACAGGCTTTTTGGAATCTATATTGAGCCAAACTTTGCGGCTTGGTATGCGTTGTTAGCAATTATTCTTTCGGTTTGGCTAATTGAAAACACCGACAAAAAGCTCGGAAAAGCCTTTTTAATCATTAACATAGGCGTTCAATACATATATTTCATTGCAAGCAATTCTCGTGGAGGGCTTATCGCCTCTGTTGCAATGGTTATACTATTTGGTTTATGTACAATCCTAAGAAAAAAGGTAACACGAAAACGCTTAATAGTCGGAGTATCGCTTATTCTCGTGCTGGCATGTGCCGTTATTCCTGTACGGTGGTTATCACAAAAGGTGTTGGCTATAGTTCCTGCCGGTGTTGGATATGTTTATTATTTAGCTACTGGCGACGACTCAAAAAGCAAAATTCCCAATATAGATAGAATCGAGTACGAGGGAACAGAAGTTTCCACAAATCGAATTCCTGCATGGAACGACGGCTTGAAAACCTTGTTTGCGATAAACCCCATTTTTGGCTTGGGAGATAGAAATATCGGTCTTTATGTTGATGAAGTTTGCCCACAAACCGATACTATAGCACATAATGGAACTATGAGTAGTAGCTTTTTTAAGTTGCTTGTTTCAAGCGGAATTTTGGGTACGCTGTTGCTTTTGGCATTTGGCATTTCGTACATTGTGAAAGTAATAAAAGCACTACGAGCCGATTATCTGAAAAAAGACGAGCGCAATATGCTTGAAATCACATTTATTGCTGTTGGCACTTGCTTTGTTTCCTCGCTATTGCTTGAGGATTTGTTCTTTTTGAATAGCTTTTCGGGTGTGATTTTTTGGGGCTTCATTGGAATCGGCTTACATACTCTAAACAATACAAAGACGGAGGATTCAAAATGATTGCTTTCTTTGCGGCTACTCCGTTCCAGGTGTTCAACTGCATAAACATTAAACTTAGTTCGTTTCAAAGCGTAGATGCGGATATTTATATTTTGAGTTATGCAGGCGATAATAAAGGCTTGTTAGAAATCTGCAAAAATAGTGAGTTATTCAAAAATGTTTACTATCTTTCCGAACCCTTTAATGGGCATGGGCGAATAAGATTTTTAAAGTCTTATTTGTTTCCGAATAGGGAGTTGGTTACGATTCTAAAATCAAAGCGCTATGAGCAGATTTTTTCAACTCGTATAGGTCCTGCAGCCGAGTTTTACTATACTTTTTTGAGGAAACAAAACAAGGAAGTTGCGTTTAACTATTATGAGGAGTGTGTGGGAGACTACTTCTTAGAAATTGCGCATCGCCAAAGTGCTTTGGTAAAGCTGATTAAGCTATTCGGCTATAAAAATCCATTTGACAGCTTCGGCAAGCTATGGCTTTATCGTCCAGAGTTATTGTTTGCGAATAATGGCTACCCAAACGAAAGAATCCCTACCGTAGAAAAAGGCTCACAGTTGTGCAATAAAATTCAACAGGCTTTCAAGTTAGGAGAAATTACACTTCCGATTGATTGTAAGCTCATTTATCTCGACCAACCTTTCAAAAGGCAACAAAACATTGATATTAACAATATTGCTGTGCTTGATGTTATCTCAAAAGTGATTGCAAAGGAAAATATTTTTGTGAAGATGTACCCGTTAGATAGGGATTCGAGTTATGAAAACGCAGGGAATAACGTTCTGACCGAAATATATTGTCCTTGGGAAGTGCTTTTCGGTGCGTATGATTTTAGCGATATTATTCTTGTTGCAATAAACTCAACCGCTGTCGTTACGCCTTTTACTGTATATGGTGTTGAACAGAAAGCCGTTCGTTTATATAATTATTTTGATATATCTTTGATAAATTTTGAGAGCCAGAAAAAATACTTCAACGCTTGCATGAGTTCGTATTCGGATAAAGGGCGGATAACTACACCTTGTGATGATGCTTCGCTTATCCATGCACTTGAGCAAATGCAACGAAACGAGGAAACAAGATGAAAATACTTGCGATAATCCCTGCAAGAGGGGGTTCAAAAGGAATTCCAAGAAAAAATGTTCGCTTGATGAACGGTAAACCGCTTATTTGCTATGCGATTGATAATGCGCTTTCGGTTGAAGCCATAACCGATGTTGTTGTTACAAGCGATGACAGCGAGTTGCTGGAGATTTCCTCAATGTATGGTGCATATCCGATAAAACGAAGTAGTGAGC
>JAAZFD010000073.1 GCA_012511925.1 Clostridiales bacterium | reverse complement strand
GCCTGTATGAGTATGTTTTGTTGGAGTTTACACCACTGATAGAAATGGAAAGCCAGCTTGAAAGGGTAATAACTACTCTCAACTCAAATATTGACGATGAAGAAAGAAAAAGGCTAATAGAAAAGCAAGACAATCTAAGAAATCAGTTTTACGACAGGGGCGGACTTACCTTCCGTTCAAGAACAAAATCGGTTTTGTTGGGTTTAGGCTTCACTAATGACGACTTAGAGCTAAGCATTGACCTACTAAGTGGCGGACAAAGAAATAAGGCACAGTTAGCGCGTGTGCTAATGTCAGACGCAAACCTTTTATTGTTGGACGAGCCTACAAACCTCTTAGATATAGATGCTGTTACATGGCTTGAGGATTTTCTTATAAACTATCAAAAAGCCTTTATAGTGATTTCGCATGATAGGTATTTTCTTGATAAGGTGGCAAACAGGGTTTTTGAGATACGAAACAATAAGCTGTTTTCATCTGTCGGAAACTATTCAAGGCATTTGGAGTTGTCGAGCACTCAAAATGAGGTTGCAATGCGCCATTATCTCAACACCCAAAAAGAGATTAAGCGCATTTACGGAATAATTGAACAGCAAAAACGCTGGAATCAAGCACGAAACTATGTAACGATTGCCTCAAAATTAAAGCAAGTAGATAGACTTAAGGCGACATTGGTTGAGCCCGAAAAGGAATCAGATGCTATTGGTTTTAATTTCAAGGCAAAAATTAATTCTGGAAACGATGTAATCATTGCAGAGTCTTTGTCAAAATCGTTTGGCGATAATCACCTGTTTGCAGACTTGAACCTGCACATTAAAAAGGGTGATAGAGTGTTTTTGTTAGGCGCAAACGGTTGCGGAAAGACTACTTTATTGAAGATTCTTGCAAGGAGAGAAAAGCTCGATAAAGGTACTTTTCATTATGGCACAAATGTTCAAATGGGTTTTTACGAGCAAAATGTTAATAATAGCATGGGCACCGGTACATTATTAGACGAAATTCACAATACCTATCCCTTTATGAACTTGGGAGAAGTTCGGAATGCAATGGCGCAATTTCTATTCAAGGGCGATGATGTTTATAAATCCGCTTCGCTTGCCTCGGGTGGTGAGCAAGCAAGGGTTCAACTGTTGAAGCTAATGCTTTCGGGTGCAAACCTACTTTTTTTGGACGAGCCTACAAACCATTTAGATATTGACTCGAGAGCCGCTTTGGAAAAAGCACTTGAAAGCTATGACGGCACAATGCTGATTGTTTCGCACGATAGGTATTTGGTGAACAAACTGGCTGATAGAGTTTTGCATATTACTAATAACTCGCTGCAAGAATATTTAGGAGGATATGACGAGTTTTTGGCGGCTCAAGCGGAATCGAAAGCTCAAAAGGTTGAAGAGAAAGCTTCAAAGCCGAATTCATATCAGCAAAAGAAGGAATTCAACAGCTTATTGAATCGTACAAGGGGTGAGCTTTCACGCATAGAGCAGAGAATTCACGATATAGAGGACGAAATTGAAAGCTTGGAAATAGAACTAGCAAAACCTGAAGTAACCTCCGATTATGTAAAGGTTATTGAGTTTAGCGAAGAATTAGGTAAAAAGAAAACAGGAGTAAATGACTTGTATATTGAATGGGAAGGGCTTGCAATACGACTTGAGAAATTAGAAAGCGAGTTGGAAGTAGAAAATGATTAAAAGGGTCATTTGCATTATTTGTGTTGTAGCTATGCTGATAACCGGCTTTGCATGTAACTCGGTCAAACAGCCGATAATGGATTTAACCCCCGCCCCAACGCATATGGATACTCAAAGCCCTGCACAAATGCCTACGCTTTCGGCTACCCCAACAGAAAATGCGGTCATATCCCCTACTCCACAGTTTCAAAACGCAACAGCTACTCTTGGCTTTGTGGGCGATATAATGATTATGCAAAATCAGGTTAAGGGCGCATTGCAAAGCGATGGAAGCTACGACTTCACAGGCAGCTTTGAGTCAATGCGAGAGCTGTTCAATTCGGTTGATGTTATGTGTGCAAATCTTGAGGCTCCCTTAGCAGGGGAGTATGCTGTTTATTCAGAAGCCGCACCTACTATCCCTCCGGCAACCGAGGAGAACCCAAACCCTTTAAAGCCTTTTCAGACATTTAATGCGCCAGACGAGTTAGCAAAAAACCTTTATGACTTAGGCTTTGATGTGCTTACAACTGCAAACAATCATTGCTTAGACAGAGGAATTGAGGGCTTACGGCGAACAATTCAAGTAATTCGTAAAGCAGGACTAATGCAAACAGGCACATTTCTTTCGAAGGACGATATTGAGCCGTTAATCATAGAGGTTAATGGAATCAAAATAGGCATGGTTGCCTTTTCGGGCGGATTTAATACAATGAATTACGGCTTACCCAAAAGCGATTTGTACTCAATTTCCTATTTGTATGACACAAACTACGTAAAAAATATGATTGATTCTTGCAAAAATGCAGGTGCAGACTATATAATAGCATTTCCGCATTGTGGCGATGAACGAGTTACAACTCCTCCTGCACGAGTGGTTGACTTATTCCACGACTTAGTTTCATGGGGAGTTGATGCTGTTATAGCTTCTCATCCGCATGTTGTTCAGCCAATCGACTGGATAGAGGTTGAGAGGGACGGTAAAACAGTTAAGGCGCCTATTGTTTATTCGCTTGGGAACTTTATTTCGAATATGGCAACACCCTGCGATTTCGGAATGTATGTGCAATTAGTGCTTGAAAAAGATGAAAACGGCACGCAAGCAGTCTCGATTAGCTACTTGCCTGTTTATTGCATTAGGCAATATGTCGGAGGGAAAACCATACACCAAACATTACCCTGCTATGAGGTCTCCACTAAAATCAACGCAAATAAACAGCTTACAAAAGCGGAACTTGATGCGATAGATAGATGCAGAAAATTCGTAATCGAAATCTGCGGCACAAAATATTTACTAAACGATTAAGGAGATAAGATGCTAAAAAAACTTGACTCAATAAAACAGAGATACCACGATATTAACGAGGAGCTTATGAACCCTGAAACGGTTAGCGATAGGCAAAAATTTTTAGAGCTTTCTCGTGAACATAATTCCCTACAAGAAATCGTAGAAACCTACGACTGCTTAATAGATGCAATGTCCGAAAAGGAAGAGTGTTCTAACATGCTAAAAACCGAATCGAATTCGGATATGCGGTTGTTACTCGAAAGTGAGTTGAATGAGTTAGAAGAAAAAATTGATGACATCACAAACGAGTTAAAATTCATGCTTCTTCCTAAAGACGAAAACGACGAAAGGAACGTTATTGTAGAGATTCGGGCAGGCACAGGCGGCGACGAGGCTTCTCTTTTTGGTGCAGACTTAATGAGAATGTACTTAAGATACGCAGAAAGACATCGTTTCAACGCCTCTGTATTGAGCTTAAGCGATACCCCTATGGGCGGTGTTAAGGAAGCCGTTATCTCTATTAAGGGTAAGGGCGTTTATAGCAAATTAAAGTTTGAAAACGGTGTACATAGAGTTCAAAGGGTACCCGAAACCGAATCAAAGGGCAGAATTCATACCTCTGCCGCTACCGTTGCTGTTCTATCTGAAGCTGATGATGTGGACATCGAAATTATTACCTCTGACCTTAGAATTGATACTTATCGTGCAAGCGGGGCAGGCGGTCAGCACGTAAACAAAACAGAAAGTGCAATACGCATAACGCATATTCCTACAGGCTTGGTGGTTCAGTGTCAAAACGAGAAGTCACAAATAAAAAATAGAGATACGGCAATGAAAGTGTTAAAAACTCGCCTGTACGACTTAGAGCGTAGCAGGGTGCAGGCTCAACAAGCAAGCGAGCGTAAAAGCCAAGTTGGCTCTGGAGATAGAAGCGAAAGGATTCGTACATACAACTTTCATCAAGGCAGAGTAACAGACCATAGAGTAAACCTTACAATTTATCGCCTTACAGAATTTTTAGATGGCGATATAGACGAAGTAATTGAAGCGCTAACTCTTAAAAACCGCATGGATATGTTGAGTAGCGAAAGCTAATGGCAGCTATTTTTGTGCAATGCTAAGATTACCATCTATAAGCGTTACAATTATATCCCCATCGAATGTGTAATAAGGCTTGATTTCAAGTTCTTGATTTAGTTTAATCAGATTCTTTTCTGTGTTGTCTTGAGAATCCGTAGTTATAACGCAGTATTCTAACTGTGAATCCTCACATAGCGCCCTTAAGGGCTTTGAGTAATCACCATGATGCGGTGCTTTTACCAACGAGTAATTCCATTCTGGCAAATCTACATCGGCTAAGAACTCTTGTGTGCGAATTTTCAAGGCATCGCCCATAAACAAAAAACTATGCTTTTCATATTTTAGTGAAACGATAAGCGAATAGTTGTTTTCATCTTTGTAAATGTTTTCTTTGGGTACGCTTATCCAAAGCCTACCATTTTCTAATTCTACGAGCTTATCTTCTGAAATTTTTGTGTAATTTGTTTTCGTTGACCGAACTGCCGAATCAAGAGCGGTAATATAAGCGCTAATTTTTTCGTAATTCGGGGCGATTATCTCCCCTATTTGATAATTTTCAATTATTTTAGCTGCACTTCCTATATGGTCCTTATCGAAATGGGTTAGTATTAGATAATCAATTCTTCCAACTTTTAAGCTATCCAAGTAGGTTTTGATTTTATCATAGTTGTAGTCGTATGCCGTATCTATAATAATCACTGTTTCGCTAACTTCAATGATGATGCAATCAGAGTCGCCTGTATTGAGAAACGCAATCTCAAAATCTTTTTTAGGCTGTTCGCATCCAAAAAATATGCATAAAAGCAGGCAGATATAAATTAGAGTAAACAGTTTTTTATTCATGTTCTTTCGATAAATGATTCGTTGCACTTAGGGCAAGAAATCTTTATACTTCCCTTCCCTTTTGGTACACGCAAGTTTGCATTGCATTTTGGGCATTTGAAGAACTTATGCGTTTTGCGTTCACGAAACATTTTAATCCTTTGCTTTATAAAACCAGTAACCTTGCTACTTAGCCTAAGGTACAAAAGGTTTTCCCTGCTTCTTTTGTATTTGTTCCTTGAAAACACTCGAAATAAGGCATAAGCTACAACAACAAATGCCAATATTAGCATAAATAACTTGATAATAGGAACTAAAATTAATGCACCAAAAAGTAGCAAAATTATACTAATAATAAACAGGATGAAATACAGCTTGTCAAAGCCGTATCTTCCATCCATAAATTTTATTACCCAATCTCTCATTTTTATTTAATCGTTTTCATGTGCAAGGCGATACTTTGCCATTAGCTCTTTTTGGATTTGTGCAGATGACGGTGGCGTATAGGTAATCGCATTAGCTCCAGCTGCTATCGTTTCCAAAATCGTTTCGTCTGTTGGACCGCCTGTTGCGATAATTGGAAAATCCTCAAACCTTGCACGAATCTTTGCTACTATCTCTGCGGTTTTTTCAGCCGCCGATACATTTATAATGCTTGCACCTGCTTCAATTTTCCTAATATAGCTATCGTCATCGGTTACTACGGTAGCCACTAAGGGAATATCGATTGACTCTCTAACATTGCGTATCACTTCTTCGCTTGTAGGAGCATTTACAATTACACCAGTTGCACCTTGCATTTCCGCATAGCCAGCCAGCTTTATAACATGGTTACCCTGCGTTATGCCTCCCCCTACTCCAGTAAATACGGGGATGTCTGCGGCAAGAAGCAATGCCTGCGTGATTATGGGCTGCGGCGTAAACGGATATACAGCAAAAATCGCATCTGCGTTTATGTTCTTAAT
>JAAZFD010000072.1 GCA_012511925.1 Clostridiales bacterium | reverse complement strand
CCGCCACCTGTGCCGGAAACGGCTTCTATCGTTCCTATACCAAACTTTTCGTGCTTAATGCGCATACCCTCTTGGTAGTTGGATTCCACCTTTGGAAGCTCAATTACAGGGGGCTTTGAAACATTTCTGTTTATGTTCCTTTGACCGAAGCCACCGCTTGCATAACTGCCATATCCGCTATAGTTTTGATAGCTAATTTTGGGCGGTGTCATACCCTCGCATACCTTCAAAAAGTCGGGGATTTCCTCAACAAAGCGTGATTGCTTATAGCTTTTGAATTGATTATAAAGCCTTCTTGAAGCTGCACTTATCAAAAACAGCTTTTTTCTTGCCCTTGTGATTCCTACATAACAAAGCCTACGCTCTTCCTCTAAGCGACTTGCGTCCTCAATAGAGCGGAAGGACGGAAACAACTCCTCGTCCATTCCTGCAATAAATACGCAGAAAAATTCTAAGCCCTTGGCTGTGTGCATAGTCATCAATGAAACCCTATCCTGATTTGAGTCTGCCGAATCTGCATCAGAAACCAGCGCCATATTCTCTAAGAACAACGGCAAAGCATCTTCCTCGCCTGCGTTCTCCTCGAACTCTGCTATTGCGTTTAGCAGCTCGTATAGGTTCTCCTTTTTGCCCTCGGCTTCATCGCCAAAGGTTTTTAGGTAGTCGTCATACTCGGTTACATTTATTAGCTTTTTTGCGAACTGAAACGCTACAGGCTCATTCTCCCGCAAAATTTTCAGATTCTTATATAGCGAAATAAACGGTGTGAACTTTTTTTGTGCAGTATTGGGAAGCTCGTCAAAAATATCCTCGTCAAGCAATGCCGAAAGCGGCGAAACATCATATGAATTCGCTAAATCGTCTAAAAGTTCTATGGTTTTTTCGCCTATTCCTCTTGTGGGAACGTTTACTATTCTATAAAATGCGGCGGTGTCTGTGGGGTTCACGATTATTCTAAGGTAGGCAATTATGTCCTTTACCTCTGCTCGCTCTAAGAACTTGAAGCCGCCATATATGTTGTATGGAATCGAATAGCTTGTAAGTGTTGACTCGATAATACGGCTTTGAGCGTTTGTGCGGTACAAAATTGCGTGTTCTCTTAGCTTTGCGCCATCACGCACATTGCGTAAAATTGTTTTGGCTATGAAATCCGCCTCGTCATAATCGTTTGAGGCGTAGTAGTGGATTATGGAATCCCCCTCACCTAAGTTTGTCCACAGGTTTTTGCCCTTCCTGTCGCAGTTATTCATAATTACAGAGTTTGCGGCTTTCAAAATCGTGTTTGTAGAGCGGTAGTTCTGCTCTAATCGAATGGTTTTTGCATCAGGGAAGTCCTTTTCGAACTCTAAAATGTTCCTAATAGTCGCACCTCGCCAGCTGTAAATGCTTTGGTCGTCATCTCCTACTACAAAGATATTCTTGTTGTTGGTTCTAAGTAGCTGAATAAGCTCGTATTGGGTTATGTTGGTGTCTTGATACTCGTCAACCAATATGTATCTGAATAGGTTCTCGTACTTTTCGAGAATATGCGGTGCGGTTTGGAATAGCATGACGGTTTTCAGAATCAAATCATCAAAGTCGAGAGCGTTTGCGTTCTTCATGGCTCTTTCGTATTCGATGTAGATTTCGTCAATACGTGGTAATTGCTCGGATGCCTCAACCAGCGCTTCCTCGGGGTTTAGAAACTTGTTTTTAGCATCGCTGATAACCTTTGCGGCAATGTTCTTATCTAAGGCTTTTGTGTCGATATCTAAGCGCTTCATGGCTTCGGCGATAACACGCTTTTTGTCGGCATCGTCATAGATTGTAAAGTTACGGCCAATGCCTATTGCATCGCCATCGTATCGCAAAATCCTTGCGCAAAAGGCGTGGAATGTCATAACCCACATATCGTCAACATTGCGATTTATAAGGTCGGCTGTGCGTTCTCGCATCTCACGCGCGGCTTTGTTTGTGAACGTTAATGCGAGTATTGTATAGGGGTGAACTCCTAAGTCCTTTACCAAATGGGCTATGCGATATGTTAGCACACGAGTTTTTCCGCTTCCTGCGCCTGCTAAAACTAAAACTGCGCCCTCTGTGG
>JAAZFD010000012.1 GCA_012511925.1 Clostridiales bacterium | reverse complement strand
TTTTGCGGTTAAATCGTGATTTCGCTCTTGATTTTGCGATTTGCGTGGTATTTGTTGGCGGACGGGCAATGCCCCCCCTACACATTTTTGCGTTTTTTGCGTTTTTTGCGTTTTTTGCGGTTAAATCGTGCTTTCGTGCTTGATTCTGTGTTCTGCGTTCTGAATTTTGCATTACGCCGCAGGGTTCAATCCCAAAATATAATAAATTTTTCTTGTTTCATCTTGAAAATAGTATGCTATAATGATAAAATGTAGAAGCATGACGATTTGCAGTATTAAGATAAAATATATACTGGCTATAAAGGGGTAGATATGGGTTTATTTGAATTTAACGATGTAGGAATTGACTTAGGCACATCAAGTGTTTTAGTTTATGTGCGAAATAAAGGAATAGTTTTGCGTGAGCCATCGGTTGTTGCTGTTGAAAAAATTAC
This sequence comes from Clostridiales bacterium, assembly GCA_012511925.1. Taxonomy (GTDB): domain Bacteria; phylum Bacillota; class Clostridia; order Christensenellales; family CAG-138; genus DUPG01. The sequence goes on along the minus strand of JAAZFD010000012.1, from coordinate 4,159 downwards.
AGGCAGAATCATAGCTATTGGCGAGGAAGCAAGAAAGATGTTGGGCAGAACTCCAAGTAAGATTATAGCTATGCGCCCTCTGCGTGATGGTGTTATTTCGAACTTTGATATTACCGAAAGACTATTCAATCACTTTTTGCGAAAGGTTGTAGGACCGAGAATGTTCTTCAAACCACGCGTTGTTGTTTGCGTTCCCTCCGGTGTTACCGAGGTTGAAAAGCGAGCTGTTTATGATGCAACCTTAGAGGCAGGCGCACGCCATACATATTTGATTGAAGAACCCATTGCGGCGGCTGTCGGTGCAGGTATTGATATTTCTCAACCACGTGGCTGTGCCGTTTTAGACATAGGCGGCGGCACTACCGATGTTGCTGTTATCTCTTTAATGGGTGCTGTTCTTTCAGATTCAATAAAGGTTGCAGGCGACAGGTTTGACGATTCCATAGTTCGATATATGCGCAAAAAACATAACCTTTTAATCGGTGAACGCACAGCAGAGGAAATGAAGGTGCGTATTGGCTCTGCTTATCCGAGAAAAGAGCAAGTATTTATAGATGTAAAGGGCAGAAACTTGATTTCAGGCTTGCCGCAATCAATAGTTGTTGGCTCAAATGAAATGATAGATGCTTTGGAAGAGCCTTTGCAGACTATTCTTGAAAGTGTTAGAACGCTGTTTGAGAAAACTCCTCCCGAGCTTGCAAGCGACATTGCTGAAACTGGTATTTGCTTAACTGGCGGTGGTGCATTGCTTTACGGAATGGACAAGTTTATATCCGAGCATACAAAGGTGCCTTGCTATATTGCAGAAGACCCGATTTCTTGCGTGGCTATCGGCACAGGCAAGGTATTGGAAAGCCCCGACTTCTTTACATCGGGTGCGATTTATGATTACAGGCGTGGAGAATACTTCGAAGCGTAATTCAGATAAACGGTTTTTAAAGCGGCTTTTTAAGCCGCTTTTTTAATATTGCAAAATTTTCGTGCCAACCGTGCCAAATTGCATTTGCTCCGCAGAGTGAATGCAATATCACTGGTTTTAGTAATAAAACCAATATCACTGCCGAAGGCAATATCACTCGTTCCGCAGGAACGAATATCATCGGATATTTTCGTTAACTGCATTGCAGTTAACTAAAATACTCCACGCCAGAAGCAAATATGCTCATATCAAAGTTACCGTTAACATTCTTATACAAGTGTCTATCGTAACGCTCAGTATGCCCCATCTTGCCTAAGATTCTGCCGTCCTTTGAGGTTATAGCCTCAACCGCCTTGAATGAACCAGAGGGATTGAAATCGTAATTCATAGACGGAACTCCATTAAAGTCCACATATTGCGTTGCGATTTGACCGTTCCTTTCAAGGTTCAAATACATTTCCTCACTACAAATAAAGCAGCCTTCGCCATGCGATATAGCAACCGAAACTACATCTCCCACTTTTAGCTTTGAAAACCAAGGCGACAGCACCGATGTTACCTTTGTTTGAACAATTCGGCTTTGGTGTCTGCCAATCGAATTATATGTAAGCGTTGGGGGAATGTTTTCGCCTCCCTCGCCTCCTGTTGCTCCTATCTCGCCAAAAGGCACAAGCCCTAACTTGATAAGCGCTTGGAAGCCGTTGCATATTCCCAACATCAAGCCATCACGCTTGTATAGCAGATTGTTTACAGCCTCTTTTACTTTTTCACTTCTAAAAACCGTTGCTATAAACTTGCCAGAGCCGTTTGGCTCGTCGCCTGCCGAAAATCCACCTGGCAGCATTATTATTTGCGAATCATCAATGCGCTTTTTCAGCTCGTTTATGCTATATTCTATGTCGCCCTCTTTTAAGTTTTTGAACACGAAAGAATCGACTATTGCGCCCTTACGCGTGAATACATCTATGCTTTCATACTCGCAATTCGTACCGGGGAATACGGGTATAAACACCCTTGGCTTTGCGATTTTAACGCTTGGCTTTTTGGTGTTTCGTGTCGTGAACGGCTTTGCGTTTTCAACCTTTAGTTCGTTTATATTCGCTGTTGGGAATACGCTTTCAAGAGTTTTCGTATAGTGTGAATACGCTTCATCTAAGCAAATACTTTCGCCTGCTACGGTGATGTTTTGAGAATCGGTTACCGTTCCCATATAAATTCCGTTGCTTATATCGCCCTCTACCTCTATTATTACGCTTAGCGGTTGGGCGGTAAACAGGTTTTTGTCTGCACTTATATCTACACCAAGCATATTTCCAAATGCCATGCGTGAAAGTGTGGGCACTATGCCGTCTGGCTCTACGGTTCTTGCAGACACTATTTTTTTGTTCTCAATACCCTTGTATAACTCTTGGCACATTGCGTTAAAACCATCAAAATCGGGCATATTGTCTTTGTATTCGGTTCTTAGTAGGTATAATTTATTGCATTTGCACTTCAATTCGCTTGAAATCACATTGCGAATATCAGCAGGCGCAACAGCAAACGAAACCAAGGTTGGGGGAACGGATATATCTAAAAATGTTCCGCTCATGGAGTCCTTGCCGCCTATTGCTCCGACTTTCAGCTGTTTTTGCGCTACGAATGCACCCAACAGCGCCATGAATGGCTTACCCCATTTAATAGGGTCGTTCAATAGCTTTTCAAAATATTCTTGGAATGTTAAGCGAACTCGTGTTGCATCTCCACCAGCACAAGCGATTTTAAGCACTGATTCCATAACCGCATATATCGCTCCAAAAAACGGATTTTGCTCGGATAAATAGGGGTCGAAGCCGTAGGACATCAATGTTCCGCAATTCGTTTCGCCAACTGGCAGCTTTGCCGCCAAGGCTTGCGCAGGGGTTCTTTGATATTTGCCGCCTAAGGGGAGAAGCACCGTGTTTGCGCCAACTGTGGAGTCGAATCGCTCGATTAGACCTCTTTGTGAGCATGAGTTTAACTTTTGCAATGTTGAAAATAGCTGCTCTTTTATGCTCTTAGTTGTATTTTCGGTTGTATTATTAACTTCGCCGCTTGCAACCTCAACATCTATGTGTTGGGCAACGCCGTTTGTGTTCAAAAAATCTCTGTCAAGGTTCACGATTTCTTTTCCTCGCCAAAGCATACGCATTCTATGGTCGTCTGTAACCGTTGCGATTTTGGTACATTCAACATTTTCTTGGGCGCAATATTCCATAAACTCCGCAACATCGGATTCAGAAACTACAACAGCCATGCGCTCTTGGGATTCGGATATTGCCAATTCTGTGCCGTCTAAGCCTTGATATTTCTTCGGTACTGCATCTAAGTCTATTAAAATGCCGTCTGTCAATTCGCCAACTGCAACGCTTACACCGCCTGCGCCGAAGTCGTTACAACGCTTGATTAGCTTAGCGCATTTTTCATTTCTAAAAAGCCTTTGAATTTTTCTTTCGATTATGGGATTGCCCTTTTGAACCTCTGCCGAGCAATCCGCAAGTGAGCATATATCGTGCGCCTTTGATGAACCCGTCGCACCGCCACAGCCATCTCTGCCGGTTCTTCCGCCTACTAAAAGCACAACATCACCTGCTTGTGGGCGCTCTCTTATTACGTTTTCACGCTTGGCAACTGCTATAACTGCGCCTATTTCCATGCGCTTTGCCATGTAGCCAGAGTGATAGATTTCCGCTACCTGTCCAGTTGCAAGCCCTATTTGGTTACCATAAGAGCTATACCCTGCCGCCGCCTGCGTGGTTATTACCCTTTGAGGTAGCTTGCCTTGAAGCGTTTCGTTATAGGGAGTATTCGGGTCGGCACAGCCTGTAACACGCATCGCCTGATACACGTATGCCCTGCCCGATAGCGGGTCTCGTATTGCGCCGCCTAAGCAGGTTGCAGCACCGCCAAAAGGCTCTATTTCGGTTGGGTGATTGTGCGTTTCGTTCTTAAACATCACCAAATATTGCTCTTTTGTGCCGTTCACTTCGGCATCTACTACGATTGAGCAGGCGTTAATCTCTTCCGATTCGTCTAAATCGTTCAAAACGCCCTCACGCTTTAACACCTTTGCGCCTATCGTGCCTATATCCATCAGAGTTATTGGGCGGGTTTTCGCCTTTTCGCCATAGTAGAATTCACGCGCTGACAAATATTCATTATAGGCTTGCTCGATTTTTTCGGAATTTTTCCCGCTAAACTTCACATTATCAATAACTGTGT
>JAAZFD010000071.1 GCA_012511925.1 Clostridiales bacterium | reverse complement strand
CAATGCCCCTGCATATTGTTCATTTGAAAGGGAACAGAACTACAAAGCACCAGTTAGTAAGTACGCTGCATTTGCATATACTTCTGCACTAAACCATTTACTTGCGGATAAAGCACATAAAAAGCGTATTGGAGATGCAACTGTAGTTTTTTGGGCTGAAGATGCTGAACCAGGCTATCAAGATGCGTTTTCGTTTTTCGTTGATGGTAGCAGCAAAGACGATAACGAGGTTACAAATCAGGACTTAGAAGCCTTAATGAAAGTGATAGCGGATGGAAATGTTGTGAACTGGGATAATGCAACAATTGAACCCGATAACAGATTTTACGTGCTTGCGCTTTCACCAAACGCTGCAAGGATTTCTGTGCGCTTCTTTTTGAGGGATAGCTTTGGCAACATGCTAAAAAACTTGTATGCGCATTATCAAAGGTTGGAAATTGTTAGTGATAATCGCACCAAGTTTAAGAACATACCTTTATGGGCGCTGTTGCGTGAAACTATTAACCAAAAGTCAACGGATAAAACTCCCTCACCACAAATGGCAGGAGACACGCTAAAGGCAATCCTAACGGGAGGGCTTTATCCAACAACACTGTATATGCAAACGCAAATGCGAATTCGTGCTGAACGAGAAATTCCGCAGGGGCGTGCTGCAATAATAAAGGCATATCTATTAAGGAATGCCGAAGACAAAAATATTAAGGAGGTTTTAACTGTGGAGTTAAACGAAAACACAAAGTACCAACCCTATGTTTTAGGGCGCTTGTTCTCGGTTTTGGAAGAGGTGCAAAACCAAGCAAGTGGTGCAACATCTATTAAGGACAAGTACTTTACTTCTGCTTGCGCAACACCTTCAGTAGTTTTTCCGATGATTTTAAGTTTAGCGGATAAACATTTGCGGAAATTAGAAGGCGGAAGAAAAGTTCACTACGCAAAACGCATTGGTGAGCTTATGGGTATGATTACTGAAAGCTATCCTGCTCATCACAACCTACACGACCAGGGAATTTTCCAGCTGGGCTATTATCACCAGACCCAAAAACGATATGAAAAGAAAAACAACAATAAAGAAACTATGGAGGAAAACTAAAATGTCAGAACCAATTAAAAATCGCTACGAGTTCGTAATTCTATTCGATGTAGAAAACGGCAATCCCAACGGAGACCCCGATGCAGGTAATATGCCACGCATTGACCCCGAAACAAACCTTGGTATAGTAACCGATGTATGCTTGAAGAGAAAAATTAGAAACTATGTCGAAACTGTACATGGTAATGAAACAGGGTATCGTATCTATATTAAGGAAGGTATACCACTAAACAGAAGCGATAAGGAAGCTTATGCGGCTGTTGGCGCAGATGAAAACACAATCAAAGATAAGAAGAAGAGCAATGAAAAACTTGACGAAGATATTAGGGATTTCATGTGCAAAAACTTCTTTGATATTCGTACTTTCGGTGCTGTCATGACTACCTTTGTAAAGGCAAGTTTGAATTGTGGGCAAGTTCGTGGTCCTGTTCAGCTCGGCTTTGCCCGCTCTGTTGAACCCATAATGCCACAAGAGGTTACTATCACGCGTGTAGCAATCACAACAGAAGCAGATGCAGAAAAAAAGAGTACCGAGATGGGGCGCAAGCATATAGTACCTTACGGTTTATACCGCTGCGAAGGCTATATCTCTGCAAATCTCGCCCAAAAAGTAACGGGTTTCTCAGAAACAGACTTAGAGATTTTGTGGGAAGCGATTATTAATATGTTTGAGCACGACCATTCCGCCGCAAGAGGAAAAATGGCAGTACGCAAGTTAGTAATATTCAGGCATGATTCAGAATTAGGGAATTCTCCTGCCCATAAACTCTTTGAAACAGTAACGATAGAGCGCAAGGAAGATGTTCAGGTTCCTCGTAACTATGACGATTATATCGTTACAGTACATGAAGAAGATATTCCCGAGGGTGTAACTTGCACTCAAAAGGTGTAAACATTTTTCGTGAAGAGGATTTTCTTCAGCTGTCGGGTTTACAACACTATAAGTTTTGCAGACGGCAATGGGCTCTTATACATATAGAAAATCAATGGGCTGATAACCACCTTACTGTAGGTGGTGAGCTGATGCATGACCGAGCGCATAACGAAGCATTACACGAAAAAAGGGGAAATGTTATCATTACGCGCGGTATGAGTATCAAATCGCACAGTCTTGGATTATCTGGCAAATGCGATGTACTAGAGTTTCATAAAAGTCCTTTTGGCGTTACATTATTTGGTTGGGAAGGGCAGTATCTGCCCTTCCCTGTGGAGTACAAATATGGTGAGCCGAAAGAAAATAATTGCGATGTATTGCAGCTATGCGCTCAAGCAATGTGTTTGGAGGAAATGCTTTGTTGCGAAATCAAAGAAGGAGCATTGTATTATGGGCGACCAAAACGGCGTGAACAAATTACTTTTACGGACGATCTTAGGCAGGAAGTAACTGATACTTTAGTAGAAATGCATTCAATGTATTCAAGGGGACATACGCCCAATGTTAAGCGAACTAAAGCGTGTAATTCTTGCTCGCTTAATGAAATATGCTTGCCTGTACTGATGAAAAAACGCTCTGTAAAGGAGTATGTGGAGGAAAATCTATGAGAAAACTAATGAACTCGCTTTTTGTAACCACCGAAGAGGCTTACTTGTGCTTGGACGGAGAAAATGTTGTAGTGCAGAATAAAGGTGAAGAGATGGCGCGATTCCCACTGCATACTTTGGAAAACATCGTTCTATTTTCTTATGCAGGAGCAAGCCCTGCGTTGATGGGATTCTGTGCGAAGTCAAATAAGAATCTGAGTTTTTGCACTCCTCATGGGCGCTT
>JAAZFD010000070.1 GCA_012511925.1 Clostridiales bacterium | reverse complement strand
CGCAATTTTGTTTGGTATTCGTCCTTGTATTGCGCTGGGTCAAAGGGAGTATTCATTGAGTTTATAAGCAGCTTTGCCAACTCAAGCTCACTTTCCACCACCTGCGGCTTGTTGTATTGCTTTTGCAACTCCTTTATATCGTCTGCATAAAACATAGTTGAAATCAAAATGCCGTCATCTCTTGGGATAATTGCCATCAGCGTGTCCTTTGTTCCCATAACCGCTTTGCCTATAGCTATTTTTTGCTCTGCCATCAATGCGGCACGTAAAAGCTCGAATGCCTTTTCGCCGCCTGCTTCGGGTGTGGCTTGATATGTTTTATCATAATAAACGGGCGAAATCTGATTCAGCTGTGCAAAATGCAATATCTGAATAGACTTCTCCTTTTCCGTTTTTATCTTTTCTATCTCATCGTCTGTTACAACAACATACTTGTCCTTATCGTACTCATAGCCCTTTACAATCTCTTCGGACTTTATCTCTTTTCCGCAATGCGCACAGGTTTTTTTGTAGCGAATTCGGCTGTTGTCCTCATTGTGCAGTTGGTTGAAACGAATATCGTTGTCCTGCGTTGCAGTGTACATGGCAATGGGAATAGACACCATTCCAAAACTTATTACCGACCTTTTAGAAATCATATTATCACCTCCATGAATAGTTTTGCCGAATAAGTTTTTAGTATGCGTTTAGAAAAATCAAAACCAAATCGACAAGCCCGTTTTTGCAATATTAAGCGAAAATCAAATAAACAGGGGGGTGTTCGTATGACAGCGGACTTATTGCGATTGTGTGTCAGCGAAAAATTAATAGACTAAGCGTGCAAATAATTGGGGGTTATTACCAAAAACAGTTTTACCAATATTCCCAAAACCGATTGACAACCCCCGTGCCCATAATGTATAATTATTCGAATAAACTTTTAGGGGGAATTGCTAATGATGGATAAACTTGCTTTTCGGGCAAAAAGAGTTAGCCCTGTATGCGTAGGTTTAGACATTCAAACCGACTTTTTACCAAAAGTAATAGCACAAAAGGATAAATCAATCGGTGAAAAGCTCTTTGAATTCAACAAACGAATAATAGATGCAACCGCTAACCACGCCGCTTGCTTCAAGATTCAAATAGCCTGCTATGAGGCATTAGGACTTGATGGCATGACGGCATTTTTTAATACTCTAAAATACTTAAAGAAAATCGATGCGATTGCAATTTCCGACATAAAGCGTGGCGATATCTCCTCTACCGCTCAAATGTATGCTAAGGGCCATTTTACAGGCGATTTTGAAACCGATATTATCACCGTAAACGCATATATGGGCGAGGATGCCGTTTCCCCCTACTACCCCTACTTAGAGCAGGGCAAGGGAATGTTCATATTAGTAAAAACCAGCAACAAAAAAAGCGGCGATTTGCAGGATAGAATTTTAGACAACGGCGAAACGGTGTATATGCAAATGGCACGATTGGTTGATAAATGGGGACAAGCATTCATAGGCGAAAGCGGATTTTCGAGCATAGGTGCAGTTGTAGGGCTTACATATGTTGACGAATTCATAAAAATTAAAAAGTTGATGAAAAACACATTCTTCTTGATTCCCGGCTACGGAGCACAAGGGGGAACAGCTCAAGATATCGGCAAGCTGTTCTCTGATGGTATATGCGGAGTTGTGAACTCCTCACGAGGAATTATTTGCGCCCACATGGGCAAAACAGACGGCGACGACTTTGATATTTATATAAACGAAGCGGTAGTATCGATGCAGGAGAGTATAAAAAAATGCCTGTAATCCTACAAAACAGCCATGTTAGCCCCGAGGTTTGCCTGATGACGATAAAAAATACATCGGGTCGTGCGGGTCAATTCTATATGCTGCGCCCTACCAAGGTATTAGACCCCCTTTTAGGCAGACCCATAAGCATACATGACTGTGTTGACGGTAATTGCAGCTTTTTATATCGTATTGCAGGTAAAGGCACAAAGCTAATGAGTGAAATGCGGGCAGGCGATACGATTGAAGCCTACGGTCCTTATGGCAACGGCTTTGAACCCGTTGACTCGGATATTCGTTTGATAGGTGGTGGCATAGGTATTGCGCCCCTATATTTTTTGGCAAGAACGCATAAGGCAATGTACCCAAACAGGGTTATTGAAGCGTACTTAGGTTTCGTTGAAAAGCCCTTTATGCTGCAATATTTCAGAGCGGTTGCGGACTTTGTGTATGTGCGAGTTGGCGGCTATATAACGGCAGATGTTCCGTTCGAGGAAAATGTAATAAACTACGCTTGCGGACCAAATCCAATGATGAAAGCGGCAAAAGAGGAAGCTGAAAAGAAAAATTCAAAGCTGTTTTTATCCTTAGAAGCACACATGGCTTGCGGTGTTGGCGCTTGCTTGGGCTGCACCTGTCCTACGGTTTCGGGCAACAAGCGAGTTTGCAAGGACGGTCCTGTTTTCTTGGCTTCGGAGGTATCCTTTGAGTAGATTAACAACGAATCTCTTAGGAATACAGCTGAAAAACCCTGTTATTGCGGCTTCGGGCACTTTCGGATTCGGAAAAGAATATGAAGGCTATTTCGACCCAAGTGTTTTAGGCGGAATTTCCGGAAAAGGCTTGACACTGCATGGCTCAAAGGGCAATAGCGGTATTAGGGTTTGCGAAACCCCTGCTGGCATGATGAATTCCATAGGCTTAGAAAACCCAGGTGTAGCACATTTTGTAAAGCATGAATGCCATGTTATGCGCAGTACAGGTGCTGCGGTTATATGCAACTTAGGCGGTCATAGCATTGAAGATTATGTTAAGGCAACTCAAATGATAAACGATGCCGACATTGATATATTAGAGCTTAACATTTCCTGTCCTAATGTGAAAGAGGGCGGAATGGCTTTCGGAATGTGTGGCAAAACTGCCGCAGAGGTTGTAAAAAAGGTAAAAGCGGTTACGAAATTTCCGCTTATGGTAAAGCTATCACCAAACGCAAGCGATATAAGCGAGGTTGCAAGGGCGGTAGAGGATGCAGGCGCAGATGCGATAAGCCTAATAAATACCCTGCTTGGAATGCGAATAGATGTTAGAAGCAAAAAGCCGATATTCAACAATGTTTACGCTGGTGTTTCGGGCCCTGCTGTTATGCCTATCGCACTTAGAATGGTGCATTCGGTTTGCAAGGCGGTGAAAATTCCTGTTGTTGGCTTGGGCGGAATATCAAGCTACACCGATGCATTGGAATTTATTATGGCAGGCGCAACCGCTATTCAGGTGGGAACGGCAACTTTTGCAAATCCATTCGCTATGCCACAAATAATAGAGGGCTTAGAGAAGTATTGCGTTCAAAACAAATTAGAAAATATTTCAGAGATTCGTGGAATCATAAATAAATAAAAGAAATAAGGGAGAGAAAAAAATGTCAAAGGTATCAGAAGAAACGGTAAGAAACGAGCTGGTGGAGTCGCACGCACTGTTAAACGGACACTTTTTGTTGAGTTCGGGCAGGCATTCGGGGAATTATATTCAATGCGCACAGCTACTTAGATTCCCAAAGAAAGCGGAAATCGTGTTATCGAGAGTTGCAGAGCAAATCAAGGAATCCGGAATAGAGATTACAAAGGTTTGCGGTCCTGCTATGGGAGCGATTTTGGTTTCGTATGAAATGGGCAGGCTGTTGGATAAAGAAGCGATTTTCACAGAACGCAACAAAACAACCGATGCTATGGAATTGCGCAGGGGCTTTACCGTATCCGAGGGCGATAAGATTTTGATAGTCGAGGACGCCGTAACCACAGGTAAATCTACTATGGAAACCGTAAAGGTGTTAGAGGATTTAGGCGCTACGGTGGTAGCATTGGGATGTATCGCAGACAGAAGAACAACTGCGGCGGTTGATTTGCCTTTCCCTATGTTTTCCGCAATAAAGTTAGATTTTCCAAGCTATGCGGCAGATGAGTGCCCGTTGTGCAAGGCAGGAGCACCTATTGTACAGCATGGGTCAAGGAAGAGTGCAGGGATGTAACAGAAAAACCATTCAGCTTAAAGACAAAGAGCCAACAATTAGTTGGCTCGATTTTTTTGCGTAGTTACCGTAACAGTCCAGCTCGATAGCTTACTTATACATCACTACTACATTGAATATAACCTCAACCTCTTTAATATCGCCGTAATCAGCTTTTGGCAACTCAAGCTGTACCAGTTTTCTGCCTGTTATCTGATTTGCAATTTCCATATAGTATTGATTTACATCAATGATAAGTGTGTTTTCATTCAATCTCACATTTTGAACATCAAAATACAGCGACTCTACGTTCTCATTAAATGTTGCGAAAACAAGCAGATTGTCTTCAAAAAATTCCTCGTCGTATTGCGCTGTAACCTCGGCCATGCTCATGAAGTTCTTTGGCAAGGGATAATACTGGTTCCATTCTGTGTACTCATATCCCAATGCTGCAATCCTACAATTAGTAGGGTCTCTAAATGCTTCAAGTGTTTCCATATCTTTGATTACAATTATAAGCTCCGAGCTTAAATAATCATTTTCCGCAAAGTCGTTGTACCAATCATCTGCAATCCACTTTTTAGCGGTACTGGCATGGTCTTTTGCGAATGTGAAATGATATGCAAAGGCCTTGAAGTTTTCATTGATTAAACTTGTTAGAATAGCAACTGAATCACCAGTATTTACTATACTATCTTGGTTGAAATCTGCTACTGCTACTTGTTCCTCGCTTAGCTTGCTTAACCCCGTAATACTGCGAAGAATTAAAACAGCGTCCCCCGTATTTATTACCCCATCGCTGTTTGTATCGCCTAAAAGTGCTTGGGTTTCTGCAAGGCTTGGAACACAAAACACGAACAGCAGAGCAAAGCAAAGAATTAAAGTTAATGACTTTTTCATTTTTTTCCTCCTTTCATTAAATAACCAGTATTATTTTGGAAAACTTCATAAATAAAGAGCGGATATCCGCCCCTATTTATTGTGTAGTTCTTTCCCCCAAAAAAACTTTCGTAATGTTAATCTCAACATCATCGAAAGTACCAAATGCTATGTTGTCAAGCTCAAGCATAATCAACTTATTGCCCGAAATCTGGTTCACAATTTGGTTATAATACTGATTCACTTCAATAATCAGCTTATTCCTCTCCATTCTTACATTTTGAACCTCAACATACAGTGATTCCGCACCCTCATGAATATGAAAGAATGCAAGCGTGTTATTTTCAAAAAACTTTGGATCATATTTAGAAGTTATGTCCGCAATTTCTTGATACTCGCCACCATACGGCACACCCCCAGCAATCTTACAAGTTTTTATATCTCTAAACTGCGAAAGTATATAATGGCTTTTAATCTTGAATATGAGGTCGGTTTCTTTATGCGCCATAAAATCATCATACCAATCATTCGCAATCCAATCTTCTGTTAAGTTGCTTTGATTAAAACGCATACTAAATTCTTGTGAAGCATATTTCTTGGTTACTATGTCGTGAAGTATAACCACAGCATCGCCTGTATCGGCCTCTTTTCCGTCAAAGTTTGTATCGGAAAGAAGTCTTTGACGTTCGCTAAATTCTACCGGTCCAACAATTTCTTTAAGAATGGCTACTGCATCACCTGTGTTAATTGTACCGTCTGTATTCACATCGCCACAGTCGAAATATTCATCTGTTTCAGAATCGTACCAAAAAGTGCCTAAGGGAGTATATGTTCCGACATACCAGCCATGCTTAAGAGCGGGTTCCCAACTATCCTTGTAACGCAAGTTATAATGCAAGTAAAGGTCGTAAAATGATTCGATAGCATAGTCATACCAGTTGCAGGCCTTGGTTAATTTGGGCATCTCGCCTAAGAAAGTATATGTAGTTTCGTATCCCAGAGAAAGAACGGCATAGCCTAGTTCTTTTAAGCTTTCGGGAAATACATACTCCGTCTTTGTACCTGAGAATGTAAAGTCGCCTATCACTTCCAAACCCTCGGGTAGATTTACCTTTTCGAGATTTTGACAGCCATAAAAAGCCGCGTGAAGCGAAACTATTCCTTGTGGAAGCTCCACACTTCTCAAAGAATAATTGTTCAAAAACGCCGATGAAATGGACTTAGTTCCTTCGGGAATAACAACATCCTCATCATCGCCATTGTATTTAATAAGAATATTGTCGCCAACGGTAACGAACTCTTCATTTAGCGCATCATACCAAGGCGTATCGTAAAATGCCGCACCGCCTATCGTTTTTACCCCATCAGGAATAGTTACCGCAGTGAGTTTTTTGCATTTCAAGAAAGCTCCGAAGCCTATATATTCAACACTATTAGGAATATCCACCGGCAAAAGCTCTTCACAATATGCAAATGCGCCGTTGCCGATATGTTTTAGGTTTGCTGGAAGCGTAACGCTTTTTAACTTCTTAGATTCAAAAAAACTCATTTCGCCTATGGTTTCCACGCTGTCAGCCAATACAATCTCTTCAAGGTTTATTGCACGAATTTGAACACTAAACACGAAAGGAGTGTATATAGCGGTAATTCCTTGCTCTACTACGAATTTCTTTATATCGTTATAATCGATTTTGCCACACCACATTCGGCATGGTGGACCTTCCTGGTG
>JAAZFD010000069.1 GCA_012511925.1 Clostridiales bacterium | reverse complement strand
GCCTACAACAACCTTGTTGTTAAATAGCCTGCGAACCTTCTTTGCAGTATGCTTCATTATTGTTGTTTCGCCTAAGGTTACTTGCCCATCGCCTGCTATGGCGCACTTGCCGTCTTTCCTAACAGCGACTATCGTTGTCCCTTTTATGTCCATTCTTTACCTCATAAGCATAATACATGCTCTAAAACTTATAATACCATATCTTAAGCGGTTTTGTTACCTGCTGGGAGTAAAATTCATAGAATGTTCAAAAGTGTGTGCCAAATTTATGCATTTATCTTTGATATTCCTTATTATTTCTAACGAACGAGAAGAAATCGCCAAATTTCGATCCTGCTTGTTCTTAATTCGTTCATCTAAGTCATCTATTAGCCCAAAGTTGATGTTTTGGGGCTGAAAATCATGTCCGCAGTATGCAGAAACATAGTGCGCCAAAGCGCCAATTGCCGTTTTTTTAGTGAAATCAATCCGCTCATGTCCCAACAAAGCCAAAGCTACATTCAGCCCTGCTAATAGTCCGCTCGATGCACTTTCCAAATAACCCTCAACACCGGTTATCTGCCCTGCAAAATAGAGATTAGGAATATTCTTAACCATATAAGAGAAATCCAACTTATTAGGCGAATTGATAAACGAATTTCTGTGCATTACTCCATAGCGCATAAACTCTGCATTTTCTAACCCTGGAATCATAGAGAACACTCGCTTTTGCTCTGAAAACTTCAAATTGGTTTGAAAGCCAACGATATTATAATACTTGCCGTTTTTATCCTCTTTTCTTAGTTGAACTACAGCGAATGGCTTTTTAGAATTATGAGGATTAGTCAACCCAACTGGCTTCAACGGCCCATAAGCTAAGGTCATCTCCCCACGCTTAGCCATAACCTCAACAGGCATACAGCCTTCAAAAATATCTCCGCTTTCAAATTCTTTTAGCACGATGGGTTCAGCATTAACCAATTCACGAACAAAATTGAAATATTCCTCGGCATCCATTGGGCAATTTATGTAGTCGTTGCCCTTATCATAGCGTGAACCCTCAAACACCTTTGAAAAGTTTAATGATTCGGCGGAAACTATTGGTGCAGCAGCATCAAAGAAATGTAATGATTCGCCCATAGCTTGCTCAATCGATTTCAACAACTCGCCATCAGTCAAAGGACCGGTCGCAACGATTACAGGCATAGATTCACTTGGAGTAGGCAGTTTTTCAATTTTTTGAGAAACAAACTCGATATTCGGATTAGACAATATTTTTTCGGTAACGAGCCTTGCAAAATCAGCTCTGTTAACCGCCAAGGAACCTCCGGCAGGAACGCTGTGTCTATCAGCAGCTTCCATAATGATAGAGCCTAACTCTCGCATTTCCTGCTTCAAAAGCCCTGCGGCGTTTTGCAAATTATCTGAACGAAACGAATTAGAGCATACAAGTTCGCAAAAGTCAGCCGATTTATGAGCAGGCGTAAAGCTACTTGGCTTCATATCGTAAAGCGTTACTTTAATCCCAAAGGATGCGATTATAT
>JAAZFD010000068.1 GCA_012511925.1 Clostridiales bacterium | reverse complement strand
TTCTTTTGGCTGGAACTATTACGAAGCTACTTTTGAAGGCGAAAATGCCCTACTTCTAAAAGACGGTAGCACAATAGGCACAATCACAGGCGGAACATTTTACGGCACCGAAACAATAGTTTGCGACAACGGCTCAAACATAACGCAGGGTATTTCGGGCGGTTCTTTTAGAAAACAAGTGCCTGCAAGATTACTTGCAAAGGGCAAAATCTGCGAATACAACGATAGTTTAAAAATGTTCGTTGTGGAATAAGGAGGAGAATATGAGAAAACTAATCATTATCACTTTTGTCTTTGCACTTTTGCTGTCTATTGTAGGCTGTACTAAGCCTGCCGACACCATACCAACAGATGCACCTTACCCAACATCGAAGAAAAGTGGCGAGGATGCAGAAATTACTCCTGATATAAGGAGCGAAATAGTTAGTACGGTATTAACCGAGGTTGAGCCAAAAAACGAACCAACAGGACCCGAGGATAAGGGCACTGCAATTACCTTTCTTGATACAGATGAGTTATTCTCATTATTTGGCTATGTAATATATGGCAAAATAACAGGCAAACAAGAGATAAAATACGAAAAAACCTATGGCTCGGGCGATGTTAGTTCCTACTATGCAACAGTTCTTGATATTGAGGTGCAAAAAAACTATGGCGACAAAGAGTTTGAGCATATCAAAGACGGCATAATACGAGTTTGCTATGATAACAGCTCCTATAATTATTATAAAACAGCCGTTGAGTTAGATATTGATATGGAATGCATTCTTTTTCTTGCTGATACAAGTAATATTCGAGAGAACTTCAAGCAAGACTTTTTTGATTATGCACCATATTGCATTTTCAGTAAAAATGAATGCGTAATAGAAAAAAACGACAAGGGCTTTAACGCTTATGGTCTTATGGCGTTAGCTGAGGGCAAGGAATATTCGTACTATACCGAGGGCGATAGGGTTACAGACTTCCACACATTAGAAGAGGTAGAATCCGTTATTTTGGAAAACGTTGACAAACTCCAAGGACTAACATATAAAAAGTTCTTAGAAAACTATATGGTAAGACGATATAGTGAAGACGAATAAGGAGGAAACATGAAAAAACTGATTTTACTAACTATTGTAGTTGCACTTTTGTTATCTCTTATTGGCTGTGCGGGCGAAGGCATTGTTCAGCAACCATACCCCACATCTAAGCTATCGGGAGATGAAGCGAAAATCACTCCAAACACCGACACCGACATTGTGAAATCCGAAATAGAGGAAGTGCCGAAATTAGACGAGCCGAAAATCGAGGAAAACGCAATGTTTTCGCCGCTTTATAGCATAGAAGAGGTGTTTTCGTTAAGCGGTTATGTGGTGCATGGTAAAATTGCAAGAACTCACGAGATAGTGTATAAAAGGACTTACGGTTCGGGTGCTACTTCCAGCGAATATGCCACAATTTTAGATGTATCGGTTATAAAAAGCTATGGCAATAAAGCACTTGAACACAAAAACAATGATGTTATTCAAGTAAGCTATATCAACTGCTCGTATAGCACCTATAAAGGTCTTGCGGAATTAAAAAAGGGTGATGAATGTATTCTTTTCCTTTGTGAAACATCTGTAGTATGGGACACCGCAACCCAAGATTATTTTGATTATACACCCTACATAATTCTTATGCCCGATGCCTTTGTTATCGAAAAAGTAGAAGATGGCTTTAACGCAAACGCCCTTATGCAATTATCCACTCAAGGAGATTACAAGGCAGAAGGTGAAAACAGGGCTGTTAAAATCTATTCCCTTAATGAGATTGAGGAAGTTATTATGGCGAATATTCACAAGCTGAGAGGACTTTCATTTCGGGAATTTTTAATCGAAAGGGCAGTAAGCCACAGTTAAGAAGCGCATAGGGGGATATGAGCCAACTCACATCCCCAGATTGTCGCAAAACTGAATAGTTTAGAGAAGAAAAAATTGCTTTTAATCAATTAAGAGGCAGAAAAAAGAGCATTTGAGGCATTCAAACCCTTATTATAATACAAATACCCAAAAATGTAGGGGCGAACCTGCGTGTTCGCCCGACTAAACTTTATCGACAGTCTAGGGTATGAGCAACTCATTCCCCCCAATTCATTACCCTTACGGACTATCCGTTTCCTCCGGCTGACGCTTCAAAAAATAGTTCTCGATATACTTTTGATAATCCAAGCCCAACAGCTTATCTACGTTCGGAATAATAACTGCTTCAATTTCCTCTAATGTGTAGAATTTCGTTGTGCGTTCATCATCATTCGAATAGTAGTATTCCTCGCCATTTTCCAGTGCCATAAGCCCGTATGCGTTAAAGCCCTCGTTGGTTTTTTCGATTATACATTCGTTATAGCCAAATACCATGTACGGAACATACTCAAAGAAATCATTATCGAACCTTAACCTTATCTTATTCGTATCGGAAAGAAAGAATATGCACTCGTCGCCCTCCGAAAAATCAACACCACATTCAAAGAACTCATGCGTGGAGTTTGAATAGTCTATGCGAATATTCCCATCGGTTTTATGCTTTAATTCCTGCTTGCCATAGCTTTTAATATCTTCAACATCAAGCACAGTTGAATATACCTCGCTTGAGTTGCCTTCAGAATATTCCATCTTATACATTATCTCTTGAGCGGAAACTATCTTGCCATATACAACATAGCTGCAAAGCGAAAAAAGCTCGTCGACGTCCAAAAAGTTCATATTGCCGCCCTCTCTAACCTTAGGCTCGTCAAGTCTGTCAAGCTCTATTATTTCGCTGCTTACCAAAGTGTTTTGAGGCATTGGAGTAATATCGGCATCCTCACCGCTTAATTTTGATGTTGGAAAAGGTGCATCGGTCGGCATGGTGTCAGCAGGCTTTGAGCAAGCTACAACAGACAACAAAATTACAAAACACACTATTAAAGTAATTAGTTTTTTCATATTTTTCTCCTTATTCTACCACAAACATTTTTATGCTTTCGTTGTATGTGCAGGTTTTACCCTTTGCAAGCAATCGTGCAGGCACTTGAGTTCTGAACTTGCCGCCGTATATTCCCTGTGTTATGGTTGAGCTTTCATCGCACACTATTGTTTCAGTGCCATAATATGTGCCGCCTGTGATTGCGCCTATTGTACTGCCGTCCTTAAGAAGCAGGGCGGTTGCGGAGTCAGCAACTGTGTTTTCTTCAACGTTTGAACCAAAAATTCCGCCAGTAATCCTTCCGATTACTGCATTTTTACCAATGTTTTCAATGGCTATGTCGCCTCTAAACTCTCCGCCGGAGATTTCTTTGATTAAACCATAGTTGCGTACACTGCTAATCATTCCACCTTTTATGGCTTCAACAACGCCATAGTTTATTATACCTGCATCAGCGCCACCTATTGAAAATACACTGTTCACTATCAGCCGCCCGTTTACATCGTTATAAATTCCATAACCAAAGCTGCCGTGAACACTGATTCTAGAGTTTTTATTCATTATCACTAAGCCATTCGTGTTGTGAATAGCTTGGGTTGACGAAGTAGTTGAGTCCATAATCACTATCTGTATATCATTTACAACATTTAGCAAACCGCCATTCCTGTTTTCTATTATGTAACCACTTGTATCATAATCGGGGGTATTGTCAGATCCCATATAAATTGCGCCATCTTTGAATGCTCCACTAGATTCGAGACTAAACTGCCCGCCATCGTTTATAAACATGGCATATATGCAGTTTTGAGCCGAACTATGCGAATACGAAATGTATTTACGGTTAAAATCCAAACGCACAACTTTATTTTCGGGAATTACAATAGGACAAATGTCGGGCTAATCCACTAAATATACATCGTCCATCAGCTTACTATATACTGCGCTGTTTTAGTTTACGATTAGCGTTTTCATCTCCGCCATATTGCCCGAAAACTCAACTAACTCATC
>JAAZFD010000067.1 GCA_012511925.1 Clostridiales bacterium | reverse complement strand
TGTTCATTCCCTATACAGCAGAGGCTAACGTAAACACAGACCAACCTGCGCTTTTGATTCCCTCATCTGCGGCACATGAAAACGCACATTTCTTAGGAATTGCAAGGGAGAACGAAGCCAACTTTGCCGCATACCTCGCTTGCATTTACTCACCGGATATTAACGTAAAGTATTCGGGAACCATGCTTGCACTTATAAACGCAGGCAACAAGCTACATTCTGTGGATTCAGAAAAATACGCAGAGCTTTACTACTCCTACAGCGAGGAAATGCGTAAGGATTTAGCGGATTACAGCGACTACTGGAAAGCATACGAGGGCAAGGTAAAGGAAGTATCGCAAAAGGCAAACGATAATTATCTAAAACATAACGACCAACAAGACGGCGTTATGAGCTATGGCAGGGTTGTAGATTTGCTTTTAGCGTATTATTTCAGAAACGCTTAGCTTGGGTTTTCGTTTACTAGTTGCTTTTCTAAACGCTTTTCAATGGCTTCCTTAAGCAACACATAGATTACAGAGGATAGCGGGATTCCAATAAGTATTCCCATAAGCCCGAACAAACTGCCTGCAAACACAACAATCGAAACAATTATTACACCTGGTATGCCAATAGTTCGTCCTACTACCTTGGGGTAAATCAAGTTGTTTTCTAATTGCTGTAATACGAGTATGAAAATAAAGAACAGCAATGCCTTTAGCGGCGAAACCGTAAGCATCAAAAACACGCCAATACCCGCGCTTATAAACGAGCCAACAATCGGGAAAAGCGCAAATATGGTTACGAATATTGAAATAATAGTTGCATAGGGGAACTTGAATGCCACCATTCCCACAAAGCATAGCATTCCTAAGATTATGGCTTCAAGTAATTGTCCACGAACGAAGCCCGAGAACATTGTATTTGTAAGTCTGCTGACTCTGAAAAACTCCTCTTGATGCTTTATAGGCACAAATGCCTGTGAGAACCTAATAGCAAAGCGCTTTACATGCTCTTTATTCACTAAAATATAGATTGATATAACTATCGAAAGCACAATATCAAACAACGTTCCAAGTACGCTTGTTGTAAGGTTTGTAACATAGGAAGCCAGCTTAGCCGCAGATGCCTGTATAATGCCTATTATTCTTTCTACGAACATTCCCCAGTCGAGCTGCATATTTTCTATTGCGGCAGGAGAGATATTCATTTCGGTTAATACCTTTTTCAGCCAAGTTGTTACATTTTCGCCAAATGTTGATGAGTTGGCTATCAAGGTTTGAACTGTGGTAATCAGCTGTGGAATAAGGATTGCAAGGGCGGCGAATATAATACCAAGCACAAGTATAAATGTTAAAAGCAGGCTAACATATCTGCATATTTTTTTAGGAGCATCTCCGCCCTTTTTCTTTATGAAGCCGAATATGTTGTTTTCGAATAGCTTTAGCGGAACATTAAGCACAAAGGCTATTCCGATGCCTGCAATGATGGGCGATGCAGCTCTAAAAATCAGCTTAATAAGCGCAAACAGTTGAGAAATATGCAAGGCGCAAGCAAGCAGTATAGCCGCTAACACCATAAGCCAGATTATTCCCTTCCTGCGTTCGGGTATCTTCATTCAAAACCTTTCGGTAAATATTTCTAATGCCATTATACAGAACAAACCCAAAAAGTGCAATTTATACTTTGTTAAGTTTTAACTCGTTTATTCTGCTTTTTCTTCTTGCCTGCAATGCGGCAATAACAAGAGCGAAAATCGTTGCGGCGTAGGGGATAATAGGTGTAAGGTTAGCCGATATTATATTCTGCAAACGCAATCCCAAGGCATCTAAAAAGCCAAACAGCAATGCGGCTAAAAATACCTTTACAGGGTTAGACCGCCCAAATATAATACAAGCAAATGCGATAAAGCCCCTGCTTGCGCTCATGTTTTCGGAGAACAAGGTCAAATACCCCAAGGACAAATGCGCACCAGCTAAACAGCAAAGAATTCCGCATATAAGGCTTGCAGAATACTTCATAAGATTGGGGCTAACACCTATTGTGTGCAATGCCTTAGGATGCTCGCCAGAAGCCCTAAGCCTAAAGCCATAAGGCGTTTTATACACCAATAAATAGCATACAATAACCAACAGCCAGCTAACATAAACGAGTATGGAGTTGTTGTTCAAAAGCTCGCCAATAATCGGAATCTTGTCTAAAAACGGAATGTTTACAGACGGAAGCCCAACTACACCGTTAGAAAATGCACCCTTAACCCCCGTAAGCGTTCTGAGTAAAAACACCGTTATTCCGCCTGCGAATATGTTAAGCGCTATTCCGATAATAAATTCGTCTGATTTGAATTTGATTACAAACAAACCGAAGAAAAGACCCAACAGCACACCAAGCAGTATTGCCAAAAGCACACCCATCAAAGCGGATTGAAAGAAAAAGCTACCCATAACAGCGGCAAATGCCCCTATAAGCATCATTCCGTCCATTCCTATGTTCATAATGCCTGCATGGTCGGTGAATAAACCGCCCATTCCTGCCAGCACTATGGGAGTAGCTGTCCTCAAAGTATTTTGAAGCAACGCAACATTAAAAATTGCAAAAAAATCGCTCATGTGTTACCTGCCTTTGCGTATTCTCGCCTTGCTTTACGTATCGCCGCTTTTTCTTTTATTATTTTTGAAATTCCATTTTCGGCAGCCATAAAGAAAATAATAAGCGATTGCACTAGAAGTATTAGCTCGGACGATATTCCAACCCGCATTTCCACTCCTGTAGAGCCCATCTTCAAGGCGGCAAAGAAAACGCTCATAATTACGATGCCTATCGGGTTGTAGCGCATAATCATAGCCACAAGCATTCCGTCAAAGTAAAAGTCCTTGCTTATGGATTCTATAAACCTGCCATGCATTCCAAACACCTCGAACATTCCTACCAGTCCGCACATAGCACCCGATATAATCATAGAGATTATTGCAATTCGCTTGGTTTTTAGCCCCGAATACTTAGAAAAATCAAAGTTTTGACCAGTAAGCCTTTGCT
>JAAZFD010000066.1 GCA_012511925.1 Clostridiales bacterium | reverse complement strand
GAATATCATGGTCTTGTAGTTAAAGGCGTATTTCAGCAGCCTTTTCCAGATGCCAACTTCTATATGTTCGTTAACTCTGTCAAAATCTTGTTCATCATATCTGTTCATTATTTTCACTTCCATCCATAAGCTCGACCTCGAGCATATCTTGTATTTGAGCAATTCGCTTATATAGTCCCTCTTGGGCAATAAGCTGCTCATGTATTCCCTGCTGAACAATCTTTCCATTCTCCAGCACAAGAATTTTATCTGCATAGCACAGAGTTGTTATTCTGTGCGAGATAATAAAAGTTGTAGCACTACCCTTGCGCTTGTTTAGCGCATCCCTGATTGCCATATCGGTTTCGGTATCAACGGCGCTCAAGGAGTCGTCAAGTATCAGAATTGGGGCGTTTTGTAAAAGCATTCTTGCAATAGCAACCCTTTGCTTCTGTCCGCCCGAAAGAGTTACGCCCCTTTCACCTACCAATGTTTCATAGCCGTTTTCAAAGCTGCAAATTACATCGTGTACGGAAGCTACCTTTGCCGCTGCGTAAACTGATTCCTCTGTTGCATCGGGATTAGTTATTCTGATGTTTTCCATAATTGTGCGAGAGAACAAAAATGGCTCTTGTAACACTATTCCGATATTTTTGCGCAGGTGATGCATCTCAATGTCGTTAATGTTTACGCCATCAATCGTTATGCTACCTCCTGTAACAGGGTATAATCTTTGCAATAATTGAACCAAGCTCGTTTTGCCAGAGCCGGTTGAGCCTAAAATCGCAATCGTTTGGCCCTGCTTTGCTGTAAAGCTGATATTGTCAAGCACGTTATCGTTTTCTTCATAAGCAAAGCAAACGTTCTTAAATTCGATATCACCGATTATTTCAGGCTTTAGTGCTTTTCCAGGTTCGGCTTCCTTTGGATGGTTGAAAATATCATCCAACCTCGAAATAGAAACACTTGCTTTACCCATATCCGCAAGCACTCTACCGAGCTGACGAACAGGCCAAGTCAGTGCGGCTGTATATGCGGTAAAAAGCATAATTCCACCTACTGTAAAATCAGCAGTTACTGCAAAATACACGCCGAACACAAGCGATAAAAGTATTTGTAGATAGCCCAGCATATCGGATAAACCCCAATAGATTGCAAGCATGTTAATTAGCTTATATGTCTTGTTCATATAATCCTTATTTGAATCGGTGAACTTTTTAAGCTCGTTTTTCTGCTGTGCAAATGCACGAACAACACGCATACCAGTTAGGTTTTCCTGTAATACGGCTGATAGCTTACCCTCTGCTTCATCCGAGTACGAAAAATATTTTCTTACATACTTAAAGTAGAAGTATGATGAAATACTCAAAATGGGTAGCAACGCAACAGAAACCAAAGCCATCTTTACATTGTACGAAAACATAATGTATGAGGTAATAACAACCATGGTTATTGGTCTTATTACTTCAAGTAGCTGGTTAGAAATAAATCTGCGAACCGTATCTACATCAGAGGTGCAGCGCTGAATAATATCTCCTGTTGAAATATGCTTATGGTAATCGTATGGCACAAGCTGTAAGTGCTCATAAAGCGAATCACGCATATTCTTCGCCATGCCCTCTGCTGCAATCGAAATATTTCTGCCCCGCAAAAACACAAACAATCCATTTGCCAAAGTCAATACAATCAGCAACAAAGGCAGTATGTAAAAGTGCGAAACTAAATACTCTCTGCCGCCTATCGACTCGACTAATCCTTTCACGATTGAAGGCAGTACATCCTCATTTCCGCCAATAATATAGTCAACGGCAATGCTCGATACGTACGGTATTGCAAACCATACTAAAGCAGCGATGACTAACGCAAGTGCAGAAAACAGCAGATGCCTTTTATAGCCCTTCATCATCCTTACCAAAGTTTTTAAGCTGAACTTTGGTTTAACTTTCTCATTCCCGGTCATAAAGACCTCCATCTTTTTAAAATTTAGTGCAAAAAAATACAGGTCATACTTTTTTAGCAATGACCTGTATATCCAAAAAATTAAACTAATTTAGCTTAACAAGAAACATATAGGTCGCGCCTAATTCTCGCATCATTAAGTATGTAAAACACTTTGTTATTCATTTATCGCGACCTCCTTCTTTTATTTTTGCTATTGCAACTGCTATTATATAGCATAGAATTTTACTGTGCAAGTATAAATTCACTAATATTTAATATATTTGCCTAGAATGGAAAGCACTTAAGCCCTGTTGCTGATTCTAAATCCAAATTGTATTTCGCTGTCGATTTTGATATAATTTTTATTATGAAGATTTCCGATACAATTAAATCGAATTCCGTTGCGATAATCGGAATGTCGAAGAACGCAGGCAAAACCACTGTGCTTAACACAATAATAGGCGAACAGGCACACAGGGTACTTGGCATTACTTCGATTGGCCGTGATGGTGAAAGCATAGATGTAGCTACAGGAACGAAAAAGCCTGCTATCTATGTTAATTCGGGAACGATTATTGCAACAGCTAAGGATTTACTAAGCGTTTGCGACATAACAAAGGAAATTCTCGATACCACAGGCATATTAACACCATTGGGTGAAGTTATTATCACTAAGGCAATGAGCTCTGGAAATATTCAAATAGCAGGCCCTTCAACTGTTGAGGGAATGCAGACGGTTTGTGAGCAGCTGATTGAATACGGCGTAGAACTAATACTAATAGATGGGGCAATAAATCGCAAATCCTTTTCCGTCCCATCGCTTTGTAAGGAAGTAATACTTTGTAGCGGTGCATCACTTGACAACTCTATGCACAAGGTTGTTAATGAAACCTTTTATACGGCTAAGCTATTGACCTTGAAGCAATCTCATGAGTTTGAGTTTGCGCTAAACCATCCATCAGAAAGTAAATATGTGATTTTCTTAGACTGCGGCGTTTCCGAAACCGATTCTCTATTAGCGTATGCCAACTGTATTTCTAAAACAAAGCACAGAAATGGAATAAAGGCATTACAGATTAATGGAGCGATTACGGATTCGGTCATTAGCCCGATAATTGAAAATGGATTACGGAATATCGGTATTATTGGACTTGATTCGAGCAAGTTTTTATTATCCAGCCAGAGTTTCGACAATCTGTGCGCACTCGGTTGCACGCTACAGCCAAAGCACGAAATGGAGCTAATTGCATTGACCGTAAACCCATACTCCGCAACTGGAGCTTCATTTAATCAGCAAAAATTTATGGAGGAGCTTTCAAAAAAGATACTTCCGTTAAACATTCCAATATTTGATGTGCAGGAGGGAACGCATGTTTTTTAACCACAAGGAAAGCGAGTCGATTGGACTTGAATACATAAAAAATTCCCTTTCTTGCCGCACACCGTATGGACGTGCCTTGATTAGAGCGCTAAAGCCAAACAACAATAAGCACATAGCTGAACTAATAGACGAATTAGATAATATTACCCTCGCCATAGATTTGTTGAAAAACCAAGCAGATAATGTTTCGAAGCTGGAGAACTTCTTTTCGCAAATACGCGATATTAAACGAAGTATAGAATCCATCCCCGAAAATGTATTAGACAGTGTAGCGCTGTTTGAAATCAAACGCTTTTTGCTTTTACTGCAGCATATCGTTTCATCGGTCGAACGGCTGAATGTGCAATTCATTAGAATCGTTATACCCCCGTGCATAGATGCTTTGAACTTAATAAATCCCGATAAATCAAATGCAGCAAGCTTTCATATTAGCGATGTATATTCAAAAAAACTAAGCACCATTAGGAAGCATAAGCATGAAATCGAGGCATCTATACTTTCTGCAAAAACCGAGCAGGTAATTGAGCAGTTAAAAATTGAAAGGCTGAAAATTGTCGAAGCTGAGTTTGATGAGGAATTAAAAATTCGCCAATATCTATCAGAAGAATTAGCTGAACACAAAGAGGAAATATTGCTTGCAATACATTCTATTGGCAGACTTGATTTCATACTTCAAAAGGCTAGGCTTGCAATATTGCATAATGCAGTAAAGCCAGTGATTGCTTCGGATGATGTGCTCGAATTTGATTCAATGCGAAACCCCTATTTCAATAGCATACTAAAAGCAAAAAAACGCAATTTCGTTCCTATTTCTATTGCGCTACAACCTGGCACAACCGTAATAACGGGTGCAAATATGGGTGGAAAAAGCATGGCAATCAAAACTTTGGCTTTAAATGTTTCCCTTGCAATGTGCGGATTTTTTGTTTTTGCTGACAAAGCCATACTCCCAATAATCGAGCATATTTGCCTAATAGCGCAGGACTATGAAAGCGTTAGCAGTGGCTTATCCTCATTTGGAGGGGAGATATTGAAGCTAAAGCATGAACTGAAGCACATAAATGCGCATTCTTTGATGCTATTCGACGAGTTTGCAAAAGGCACAAACCCCGAGGAGGGCGCACAAATCGTTCGCGCGTTAGTGAAATTTCTCAACACTCAAAAGGCTTTTTCGGTTATAGCTACTCATTATAATGGAGCAACAATTCATGCAAAAAAGCATTACAGGGTTGCTGGCTTGAAGGCGTTTTTTGATAAGGGATTTGAGGGGAATAGCGATAACGGACTTGAAGTCATAGCAAGTAATATGGATTATGGGCTATATGAAGCGCCTACAAATTCCGATTGCCCTACGGAAGCGAAGTATATCAGCCGTTTTTTATTACAGGGTGAGGAAGTTTTGGAGTATATTCTTAATGAAACCGACTAAGCATAAGGTCTATCCCTTATTGCATTATTGAGGTTTTCGTGTTAAAATACGGATATTATTTATTTGGAGGACGAGTTAATGGCAAAAGGTGGCTTCCCCGGTATGGGTGGAGGAAACATTGCACAAATGATGAAGCAAGCACAGAAAATGCAACAAGACATCGCAAGGATTCAAGAGGACGTTGGAAACCAAGAATTCGAAGCATCTGTTGGCGGTGGTGTTGTTAAAGCAATTATAACTGGCAAAAAAGAGTTTAAATCTATAATAATCAACCCAGAGTGCGTTGACTCTGATGATGTTGAGATGCTTCAGGATTTAGTTTTATCGGCTGTAAACGAAGCCATTAAAACAGCAGAAGAAGCTATGGCTTCCGCTATGGAATCCGTAACCGGCGGTCTGAATATAGGTTTATAATGGCTGATTTACCCGAGCCAATCACTACTCTTATAAAACAGCTTGCGAAGCTACCCGGTGTTGGGCAGAGGTCTGCCCAACGCCTTGCTTTTCATGTGCTGAAAATGTCTGATGCAGATGTATTAGCATTTGTGAATGCAATCGATTCAGCAAAAAAGAATCTAAAAAACTGTTCTGTCTGCGGTGGAATAACCGATATAGAGCCCTGTGCAATATGCAACAGCGAAAAAAGAAAAAATGGGATTTTGTGCATTGTTGCAAACGCAAAGGATGTTTTTGTAATTGAAGGTATGCGCGAGTTTTCGGGTCAATGTCATGTTTTGGGTGGCACATTATCCCCTATGGACGGTATCTCACCTAAGGATTTGAATATAGACTCCCTGATAAAAAGAGTTAAGGCTGGTGGAATAAATGAGGTTATTCTTGCAACTAACCCCGATGTCGCAGGGGAAGCAACCGCTTCATACCTTTCAGATATTTTGAAGCCTTTGGGCGTTAGAGTAACACGTTTAGCTTATGGAATCCCTATGGGCGGTAGTTTAGAGTTTATAGACCCTCTTACGCTATCCATTGCAATAGAGGGTCGCAGAGACATATAGTATAACTGGAGGGTAGTATGAAAAGGTGTTTTGCTTTTGTTTTGCTTACCTTTTGTATGCTTATACTTTCAGCTTGCGGAAAAAGGGTTTCGTATGTTGAGCCATCCGAAAAGGTGTTGCTCGATGCAAAGCTATTTTATAGACAATCCTCTCTTGTAGTTTTCGGAAGCTGCACTGCTGCAACTGTTAAGAAGGAAATCACTTTCTACACCATTCAAATTAGCGAAGTAATTGCAGGCGAAGTTGATGATTCAAGGACTATTCAAGTAACAGCTAAGTCTTTGGATGTTGGCAGCGGCTACCTTTTGTTTTTAGTCTCAACAGATGATTCTGATAATTATAAAATGCTGAACGATACCGCACTTAAAATTAAAACCGATAGCGTACTTTGGGACGGTACATGGTTAAGTCTTAATACAATACTAAATGAGCTGTATTCTTTTGCTTCAACCATAACAATTCCAGGCACAACATACTTTTATACCAAGCTAAAAGATTTAACAACCGCATCAGATGCAATTTTTATTGGGAAAGTGATTGAATCACCAGCAATAAGCAAAACAAAGGTTAAATCACAAGTTGACGGTGCAATAGTAGAAAATACAGTTGATGCTTCTGTTGTAAGGGTTGTTGTTTACGGTTCGGTAAAAGGCGATTTGAAGTACGGCACAACCATTCGACTTGTAAATTATCCTTCTGCCGTTTCTTCGATGATTGATGCTATATCGCTTGATGCTGTGTCTTTGAACCATAGCAATGTAATGCCACTATCAAACGACAGCACTTATATGTTTTTCATTCAAAAGACAAAGGATGTAAAGCAAGATTATTACTTCCCTGTAAACCCTGTGCAGGGATGGATTTCTGTTGCGAGGGATTTCGTAACCGTTGCAAGGTTCAATACACCGCTATACGGCTATAAAACATTACCTTTGCTAATACGAGATGTAAGAAGTAGCTTGGTGCTAACTAAATAACGGAGATATAATGCCACTAATTTCGGTATCGAACATAAATAAGAGCTTTGCGCAGCGTGAACTTTTTCACGATGTTTCTTTCGAAATCGACTTTTTAGACCATGTTGGGCTTGTTGGAAACAACGGAAGCGGTAAAACAACGCCTTTTCGCATTTTGAGAGGCATTGAAGAGATAGATCGCGGAAACATTTATCGAAACCGAGATTTAATATTTGCCTTTATGAACCAAAGCATAGAAGAAACAGGAAATAGCCTGTATG
>JAAZFD010000065.1 GCA_012511925.1 Clostridiales bacterium | reverse complement strand
CGAAGTCTATACATTGCCTTCTAATAAGCCTACAGCAGAGGGCTATAGGTTCATGGGTTGGGCAAGTGCATATCCTGGTCATGGCGGGGCGATTTTCCCCGCGGGTGGCTCATTCAACTACGACTTCACCTTCACAGGTGATACGGTTCCGCTTACTGCTGTATGGGAGAAGCTATACTCCGTTAACTACAGGCGTGTAACAGAGGAATCCGCTGAAATTATTAAAACCATCTATTGCATAGCAAACGAATTTGTAGAAATAGATGACATAATGCCAGACCCATACAACGCATACCCCTTTGCAGGCTGGGCGTTGAGAATTGGCTATGAAGGTCCTATTTCGGATATATACCATGAAGGAAATTCGTTCATAATGCCTTCCGATAATGTGTATCTCGATTCGCAATGGATAATAACTAAGTATTCACTTACTTATTATGCAGGCGATGGCGTAACCGCAACGAATATGCCTACTGAAACAAAGACATATTCTCAAAACGAGATAATAAGAATGGCAAACAGTGTTCCGAAGCGTGAAGGCTATGTATTCTTTGCATGGTTGTATGAAACTCAACCCTACCAAGCTGGTGGACATTTCACCATGCCCGGCCATGACGTAGTGTTAACAGCCTCTTGGGTTACAACAAATATGGTTACATACTACCATAACGCTGAAAACAATGGAGTTAAAGTACCTAACGCTGAAATGTGTATAGCCTATACGGAGTACGAGATTTCTCCCATGATTCCAAGGTACGAGAACAAGAAATGGGTATTCATAGGTTGGCTAAACAGCTACGATAATATGGTTTATCAACCCGGTGCTGCATTTATAATGCCCGAGCAAAGCGTGTCGCTAACTGCTCAATGGGAAAGCGCATTCGAGTTAACCTTTGCAACGGAGAATGATGCTAATTTAGGTGTACCCAATATGCCTGACCCGATTGTGGAAAGAAAGAATGTTAATTTCGCTATACCAGATACGGTAATTACCCGTACTGACGGAGTAAACAAGGTTTTTGCATACTGGCAGGAGAGGGGCAAGAAAAACAGTACAAAGTACCATCCTGGCGATACCATTAAGATAAACAAGGATTTAACCTTGGATGCCTTCTGGGAAGATCCGATTGCGATAGCCTTTGACGATGGAGTAAGTTCGCAAACAATTCAAGTACCTGAAACCGTATATGGTGTAAGCCGGTGGATTAGGTTTACAGTACCCATGTTTGAGCCCCTGCGCGGCACCTATCAATTCATGGGTTGGAAGCTGACACATAGCAATGGCTCAAATACCTCTTTAGGCG
Source organism: Clostridiales bacterium (assembly GCA_012511925.1). Lineage (GTDB taxonomy): Bacteria > Bacillota > Clostridia > Christensenellales > CAG-138 > DUPG01. The sequence continues at coordinate 10,494 of JAAZFD010000065.1, read as the reverse complement.
CAAACTTCGTTCTAACTCCGGGTGAAACCTTCCAAATCCCACAGTCAACTGGGTTAAAGCTAACAGCGCAATGGGCATTGAGCAGCAATGTAAGGCGGTATGAGGTAACAGCTGTAATGTACGATGCAATAAACAACGAATATGCTGGAATGCAAAGATTCAATATATGGATGCTATACAATGGCGGCTCGTTTACATTGCACAACGATAACTTTACGGCTTTCCTACCAGGATACAGACCCTATGGAACGTTTTCGCAAAGGTTTACCTCTAACTCGGGCAGTATATCGCTACCGTATATTTCGGTAACTGTATATAAGTACGATGTAATAGATGGCGAGGAATACACCCATATTACAAACCAGTACGGCTTGACAACAGGTGTACGCCAAGACCTTGACTGGAACTATATACAAAAAAAGGATATAAGCCTTTCCTCCTATATGCAGCCCATAGGTTACATATCGGATACGAAATACCTATCCTTCACAGGCAAGTATGATGGTGGCGGATACAGCATTAGCGGCTTCGAGGCAACATATTACGGAAGCTCATATATTGGTCTATTCTCAAGGAACAAGGGCGTGATTAGGAATGTTGACCTCACAGTTGGCGAGGTTGCAGGCAGATTCCTAGTTGGTGGGTTATGCGGTCAAAACGATGGTGAAATCTTTAACTGTACTGTAACAGTTACATGGCAGATTTACACCACGCAATTCCTCTACAAGATGTTTGGAGTAGTGGAAAACGGCGAAGATGATTATCGCTTTGCATCGTTTACAGGGGGAATTACAGGTTACAACACAGGCACGATTGACCTCTGTGGCTTTAACGGTCCCATAAAGAATATGTATATGACGATTACAGACATTTGCGGAGAGGATTTAAGCGGATTATCAGGCTGTATAGGTGGAATATCCGGCTATAGCAATGGCAATATCAACAGATGCTGGGCTTTCTCAGATGTAAACGGAGCTGTTAAAACCAAGGCTGGTGGCACAAGCACTAACGGCAACTGGAACTACATAGGCGGTCTTGTAGGCATGAACTACGATGGCAACCTAAAGGATTGCTGGTCTAAGTCCGTTGTAGTAGGTGCATACGATGTAGGCGGTTTAGTAGGTGCGAACACAGGCGAGGTTAAGAACCCATGGTCATACGTTCGTGGACTAGCTTGTTCTGCCGAGGCTCTCTACAGATACGGTGATGCTATGGGTGTTGTATGAGACCAAGGTGTAGCTGCGTACATATATTATGAGGCTTCAAGTGCTTGCGGTTTAGGTACACGTGTAACATCACTAAAAACTGGAACACAGCTCCCCGGTCTTGTTAGAGCCATTTGGGTGTATAACATAGGTAGCCGACCGCAAATCGAAGAAAACAGGACGACCTTTGCAAACAATCGATAACCAACCTATACAAAAGAAGCGCGGGAGCAAGTAAAGCACGAAAGATTCAAAACTACAAAAGAATACTGAAGTACAAAAGAAAAAGCGGGGGCAACCCCGCTTTTTTAATTGCCATGAAACTCCTTAATGAACTGCGTTTGGTTGCTGGGGTAGGTATGCAGTACGCTATATCGCACGAATTACATTTATTGTATAGCATTGCCTTGACACTCCCATTTAGTTGCGTTTGGTTGCTGTAATGTGTTCACCCGATGCAAAAATTATCGAATAATCTCAAGCCAATCAACCGACCAACCTCGTTCGGTTAACCGACTACAAAACTTGCTGAAAACTCAAATGGTATTTCAGAGTAACCTTCTTTTGCCTTTCGTTTGGTTGCTGGGGGTAGGTATGCAGTACGCTATATCGCACGAATTACATTTATTGTATAGCATTGCCTTTATACTCCCATTTAGTTTCGTTTGGTTGCTGTAATGTGTTCACCCGATGCAAAAATTGCAGGGGCTTTCCCTGTGTGTTCGCCCGCTTAGTTATTATCGACACTCTGGAGCGTAGGTTACTCTCCTTTCAGATTGACGCAGGATTTTCATTGTTTGGTTGCTACGGGTACCTATGTTCACTCGATGTAAAAATTATCGAATAATCTCAAGCCAATCAACCGACCAACCTCGTTCGGTTAACCGACTACATAATATGTCGAAAACATTTACGCTGTTGGAGCGGCATTCTTGTGTTCTCTCACTTTTGAAATAAGATAGACTATTTTTAATGCTTTAATGATTTAGTCCATAAAGCTATTCTAATACAGAAAGTAAAATATATTTTTTTATTCCTAAACTAAACACAAACCAAAAACCCGAAAAACCCCTATAAATAGCGAAAAACAGGGTTTAGTTTTATTAAACAAAAAACTTGATAAAACTATTGACAAATACCACATATAGTGTTTTAATAACTGTACTGAAAGTTTACTTTAACTAAACTTGACGCACGACATGAACGGAGAGGCACAATGGAAATAGGTGAGAAAATTAAACGCCTGCGCATTAAACTTGGTCTTACGCAAGACGAGTTAGCGGCACGAACTGAGCTTTCAAAGGGCTTTATCTCTCAAATCGAGAGAGAGCAAGCATCGCCATCTATCGCAACCCTAATCGACATCTTGGAAGCCTTGGGCAGTAATCTGTCGGATTTTTTTGCCGAGCGCCCGGTAGAAAAGGTTGTTTTTGAAGTAGAGGATATGTTCGAAAAATGCGAAGCCGAGCTTGGGCATTCTATTTGTTGGCTTGTTCCCAATGCGCAAAAAAACGAGCTTGAGCCAATACTAATTACGCTTGAACCCGGCGGAGCAAGCCACACTTATGACCCCCACGAGGGAGAGGAGTTTGGCTTTGTTTTGCGTGGCAGCGTTACTTTATGCGTTGGCACTCAAAAATATAAGGTGAAAAAGGGCGAGAGCTTTTGCTTCAAGCCATCAAGCGTACACTATTTAACCAATACAGGGAAAAGCGAAGCCAAGGTAATATGGGTAGCTACACCCCCCTCATTCTAAGAACAAAACGGAGGAAAATATGGAAAGCAACCACTTAATAGAATTAGAAAACATAACCAAGGAGTATTCTGGCGATAAAGCGCTTGATAATATAAATCTCTATATCCGCAATGGCGAGTTCTTAACGCTATTAGGTCCATCAGGATGCGGAAAAACAACCATGCTAAGAATAATAGCTGGTTTTACCATGCCCTCAGAGGGAAAGGTTTATATGGACGATAAGGAAGTTACCCATGTTCCACCATATAAACGCCGGGTCAATACCGTATTCCAAAAGTATGCGTTGTTCATGCATCTTAATGTTTTTGACAACGTAGCTTTCGGTTTAAAACTAAAAAAGATGAGCAAAAAGGAAATCACAAACCGTGTAGAAAACATTCTCGAACTTGTAAATCTTAAAGGCTATGAAAAGCGTTGGGTCGAGCAGCTTTCGGGCGGACAGCAACAGCGCGTAGCCATTGCAAGAGCATTGGTGAACGACCCCGAGGTGCTTCTGTTAGACGAACCCCTAAGCGCTTTGGATAAAAAGCTACGAAAAGGTATGCAGGTTGAACTAAAGCGAATGCAACAAGCCGTAGGCATTACATTTATTTATGTAACGCACGACCAAGAGGAAGCCCTAACCATGAGCGATACCATAGTTGTTATGAATGAGGGGAAAATACAGCAGATTGGAACACCTGCGGACATATACAACGAGCCTAAAAACCAGTTTGTAGCGCAATTCATAGGCGAAAGCAACATAATTGAGGGCATTATGCTTCAAGATTATATGGTGTCATTTAAGGGCAATGTGTATGAGTGCGTTGACAAAGGCTTTGAGCGTAACGAGCTTGTTGACTTAGTTATTCGCCCCGAGGACGTAGATATTGTCCCATTGGGTAGCGCTCCCTTGTCAGGCGTTATAACCAACGTAATTTTTATGGGAGTGCATTATGCCATAACTGTAAACTGCAACGAATTTTCGCTGATGGTTCATACAACGGATTTAGTACCCGTAGGCGAGCATGTAAGTGTTCAGATTTTGCCCGATGCTATTCATGTTATGAAAAAGCCCAAGGAAGTAAGCGAATTTGAAATTGTAATGGATGAGGAGAAGGAATGAAACGCACATTTTTTTCCACGCCCTATATAGTATGGATGATTATTTTTATTGTCGTTCCTATGCTTTTCATATTCTATAGCGCATTTATACAGGATGGGCATTTTACGACCGAGTTCGTAAATCAAGCGCTGGAAACTCCGCTATATATAAGCGTTCTAATCCGCTCGATTGTTGTTGCGCTTATTGCTACCGCACTATGCCTTTTAATCGGCTATCCCGTTGCGTACATTCTTTCTAATATGAAAAAAAGTACAGCGGCGATACTCTCTATGTTTTTCATTTTGCCCATGTGGATGAATTTCTTGCTAAGAACATACGCATGGCAGGTAATTTTAGCCGACAATGGCGTATTGAATATGTTGCTTACCACTTTAGGATTTGCAAAGGGCAGCTTTATGTATACGCAAGGGGCGGTTCTGTTGGTTACGGTTTATAACTTTCTGCCCTTTATGATACTGCCCATATACACGATTTTATCGAAGATAGACCGCTCGCACATTGAAGCGGCACATGATTTAGGAGCAAACTCAGCCAACACATTCTTTAAGGTGGTATTGCCTTTATCGGTTCCGGGAGTGGTTTCTGGAATTACCATGGTTTTTATACCTGCAATCACAACCTTTGCGATTTCAAGGCTTATAGGCGGCAAAAAATATCCGCTCTATGGCGATCTAATTGAGGACAAAATTGTGGCAAGTGGTAACTTAGGACTTGGCTCGGTGCTATCCATAATTCTGCTTGTGCTTGTAATCATCTCTATTGTTGTTATGCACAAAATGGAGGCTGAGCAGGGCAACGAAGAGGGGGGTACGCTCTGGTGAAAAAGCTATCTGCCTTCTTAAAACACTCATACTTGGGGCTTGTACTGCTATTTATGTATGCGCCAATATTCATATTGATTCTCTTTTCATTTACGGATTCTCGCACTATGAGTAAATGGCAGGGTTGGTCCTTTGGTGCTTATGAAAAGCTATTTGCCGAGCGCGCTGTATGGGTGGCGGTTCAAAACTCAATAACAATCGCCATAATTGCCGCAGTGGTTGCAACTATTATGGGAACATTCGCAGCCATTGGCATACATTCCATGAAAAAGCGCAACCGAATGCTTGTAGAAAACGTAACACAGCTACCCATGGTAAACCCCGACTTGGTAACAGGCATTAGCTTTATGCTATTGTTTACCGCCATAGGCTTTACATCGGGTTATTTAAGAATGCTTATTGCGCATATAACATTTAACCTGCCCTATGTAATATTTTCGGTAATGCCAAGGCTTAGGCAAAGCTCTAACAGGCTTTATGAAGCGGCAATGGACTTAGGCTGTACCCCTATGATAGCACTAACAAAGGTGGTAATACCCGATATAATGCCGGGCATAATATCCGGCTTCATATTAGCTTTCACATTATCCATAGATGATTTTGTTATAAGCTGGTTTGCCGCAGACGGTGTCCCCAATATTTCGATTTACGTTTATTCGATTGCAAGGAGAGGAATTCCCTCGCATATAAACGCATTGTCGGCATTGATGTTCGTGGTCGTTGCAACCTTGCTTGTAATAGTAAACCTGCGCAGTATAAAGCAAGAAAAAGAAGCGGAGGTTCAAGCGAGAAAACTTCGCAGCAAATAATGGCTCAATGCCTTTATATATATAACCCGATATGAAAGGATAAAAGAATGAAAAACAAAATTATGAGAACTGTATGTGTGCTATTGGTAGCTATGCTTGTAGTGGCAAGCCTTGCATTGTCTGGTTGCACAAAAGCCAAGGAAACACTATACATATTGAATTGGGGAGATTACATTGACCCCCAACTCATTAAGGACTTCGAAACCGAATATGGCGTAAAGGTTCAGTACGACACGATGGCAAACAATGAGGAAATGCTAATAAAGCTCGAATCCTCAACAAGCATTTATGACCTGTGCTTTCCCTCGGACTATATAATCGAAAAGCTCGTACAAAAGGATATGCTGCATGAGTTGAACAAGGAGAACATTCCGAATATAGCCAACATTGACGAGCAGTTTTTGGATTTGTCATTCGACCCGGGCAACAAGTATTCCGTTCCGTATATGTGGGGAACGGTAGGAATTCTTTACAATACAACTATGGTTGATGAGCCTGTTGATTCTTGGAGCATTCTTTGGGATGAAAAGTATTCGGGTCAGATTTATATGTATGACTCCATGCGTGATACGATAGGCATTACGCTAAAATACTTGGGCTATTCGATGAATACGAGAAGCGAGCAGGAGGTAGCAGAAGCTCGAGATGCCTTGATTCAACAAAAGCCCCTGATAAAAGCATACCTTGGCGATACAGTAAAGGACGCAATGATAGGCGGCGAGGGCGCATTAGCGGTTGTGTATTCTGGCGATGCTGTTTGGTGCGTAGATGAAGAAGAGGGCAACCCCGATTTGGCTTATGCAGTGCCTAATGAGGGTAGCAACCTTTGGTTCGACAATGCAATTATTCCTAAAAGCTCAAAAAATCCAGAGCTTGCAGAGAAGTTCATTAACTTTTTGAACAGACCCGAGGTAGCTAAGCAAAACAGCGAGTACATAGGCTATTCAACACCTAACAAGGCGGCATTAGCTTTGATGGACGAGTATTGGACACAAAACGAGATTTATAATCCCCCACAGGAAGTAATTGACAGATGCGAAATATTCCGTGATTTGGGAGATTTCACATCCGTTTTCTCTGATGCGTGGGATGCTATAATCTATTAAAAGTTATGCTCCGTTTGCGTTTGTAAGCGGAGCATTTGTTCATTTGTAAAATATTTTGAGGAGTTTTTGAATTTAAGCAAAAATACTTGACAAAACACTAATCTTTAGAGTATATTTGTACTATACACTAACATAATCATGGCTTTTTGTTTTATTTTTTTGAAAGCTCCAATGTTTGTGTGCAATTATAGTATTTTAGGAGGATGATTGAAGGCATGAAGGGCGCAATCTTGATGGAGGGTGAGCGTTTTTATACCGATATGCGTAGAATGCTAACGGGAATAAAAAACTTAACCAACTATAATTGGCTTATCACTGATTGCCTATGTTATCCCAAAAATGCAAGGATTGATGCAATGCTTTCGGAAGAATATTGTTTTCTATCTGGTGAAGAGCTTCAAAAACTCGTTAAAACGGAGAACTTCCAATGGATATGGGCGGTTCTATCTGCCTTTCCAAAGGATATTCCACTTGAAAAGATACTTACCTTTGCATTGCCTCATGCTGATGGCTACGATGGATTTTGGGAAGATAGAATCACTATACAGCATCCCTTAGCAGAAATCGAGTTGGTGGCATACGATAGCTCATTGTGCTTGATGATGGCGAGAAACTATCATCTTGTTAAGTTTTTCAGGCAAACCTTCCCACTTTCAAGGGATTTGCGAGAATATAACTTGGAGAATTTCTGAAATAAACGGCTTATAGCCGTTTTTTATATCTAAACAATCTTACACAAACCAATTCGTAGGGTGTGCTACCGCCCGCCTGAAAATCTCCACAGGGCAATCTGCACTTTATTGCTTAATGGAACAGCGTTGTAGGGGCGACACTATGTATCCGCCTGCTAATATCGCCAAAGGCCAAGGCAGCATAATATAATCATTCAAAACCCCAAAAGACAAACAAAAGCGGCTCATTGAAAACCGCTTTTCTATATGTGTATTTGAATTACGGAGTTACTCCAAAGTAGTCCGTCAAATTCTCCGAAGCCTGTGCATTCTTCCGCTCATAGTAGTACGTAATTATATCCTCAATTGCTGCCGAGCTTGATGCGCCCGAACATCCATGTGGCACGCAAACAACAATCGCAATCTCCGGCTTTTCACGCGGAGTGAATGTAATAAACCATGATGTGTTTTGAATGTCGATTTGCTCTGTAGCACCAATTTGTGCCGTTCCAGTTTTGCCGCTAATCAACGCCGTATAGCCAGAATCTACGAACTCCTTTGTCCATGAGCTTGCAGCAGTACCCCTATCCTCGGGCGAAACAACGCCCTTCATTCCATCTCGTACTGCATCCCAATATTCCACAGGTGCATCTATTCTGTTGAACAGCTTTGGCTCGTTTTTCAGAATCGTGTTACCTGATGCGTCAAGCACGCTATCTACCACATGAACGTCATATACGTTTCCGCCATTCGCTATAGTAGCCAAGCATCTCGCCATTGCAACGGGAGTTATTAGCGTAGCACCCTGTCCAATTCCTGTACGAATCGTTTGAGAGTCCTTCCACTTCAGCTCAACCAAGTCGGAAAGGATTTCCGTTACCCATGTTTGCTTAATAATCGATTCGGGAATGCCCAAATCCTTGCTTAAAATTTCTCGAACCATAGGACCCTTGCCCGAAACATCGCCGTCCTGTAATTGCAGTAGTTTTATTGCCGCATCCTTGATTTCGTCTGAGTTAGCGTCAAGCGTTGTGCCTGCTGAATAGGATTTCACATACCTTTCAAGGTTTGAGCAGAGCTTGTTATATACGAACCTCGGCATAGAAGTCTGTTGAGAAGCAAGCGGCAAAGTATTGTCATACCATACCTTTTGTCCGCCAATTATGCCTACCGCCTCGCCTGTTACTTCTATTCCCGTGGGTGTTGTAAGCCCAAACCTGCCTGCCCACTCATTCAAATTTTCTATTCCAAGCCTGTTTGCAACCTCAAAGAAATAATAGTTGCACGAATTTTTTATTGCGTCAACAATCGTTTGGTTTGCATGTTGCTCGGGGTGCTTTGTCCAACAGCTTGGAGCATTTGAGGTAATCGGATTGCCTTCCTTATCGTAAATATAATAGGGGGAATGATCATCAATCGTTTCTTCCAATGAAATTTTGCCCTCCATAAGCCCTGCTAAGCCTGTAACAATCTTAAATATTGAGCCGGGAGCAAGCCTTGCTGAAACCGCCTTGTTTCTTATTGGAGTAGTTTTTTGAGCGTAGTCGCTTGTCATCAATAGCTGTGCCTGCTCGTCTGTAAGACCTGTAATGAACCAGTTGGGGTCAAAAGATGGATATGAGGACATAGCAAGTATATTGCCCGTATTCACATCTAATACAACTATTGCGCCCGTTTCAGCCAAGCGAATATCCTTGTAAACTTCCTCGCCGTCAACAATATGCGTATATTCGCCTTTTGCATTTTCTTGAATAATGCCTTGCTCTTTCTCATTTATTTTCCAAATAATTTCCTCTAAAGCCTCGTCAACCTTTTGTTGCAAGGGCAAATCGATTGTAAGCATAACATCATTGCCGTTTTTTGCAGGCGAAACAGAAACAAGAGAAATCTCACTTCCGCTTCTGTTTACCTTTATTACACGTTGACCATGTCTTTCGGTAGATGCGCCTGTTAGGAAGTTTTCAAATGTGTATTCAACGCCAGAAACACCTACAAAGTCGCTATATGAATAGCCCTGCTTGTCAACCATTTCTTCGGTTGCAGAGCGTTGCAAATAGCCAACTACATGCGCTGCTGTTTCGCCATAAGGATATATACGAGTCGTGCTTTCGGTAACGCTTATGCCCAAAAGCTGGTCCGAACGCATTTCGAGTTTGGAAACCACGTCAACGCTTACATTATAAGCAATCGTAATTGGCTCGTATGCCTTGTAGTTGTTCAAATTCACCTCTTGGCGAATTGAAATAATCTTTACAGCCTCCTCAAATGGCATTTCGGGAGGAATGTACCAGCTTTTGCACATATCCAGATATGCACTTTCGGCCGTTTTCCACTTTGTTTTATCCTTAATAATTTCATCGGTTACATAAAAGCCCATAGCGGAGCAAAAGTTGTAGTAGCGCTTCTGCTGAATCTCCTCGCTTTCAACTCCCCAATCGTAGTAAAGCTCGCCATCATCGTTCATTTGAATATAGGAGGTATCAACAGTGGTAGAACCGCCCTCCTCGATAATTTTTATAGCTTCAATAAGCGCTTCGGTGTACTTTGCGCTGTAATATTCTGTGCGGTTGTCGGCATCCCTTTGGAACTGAACATTGTAGCAGGTTTCGTCATAGGCTAAAACGATTCCGTTCCTGTCTAATATTCTGCCCCTTGTACCTTTCAAAATGGTTGTCCTCGTAGAGCGATTTTCCGCAACGTCCTCATATTGCTTGCCCTCTGCAAGTGTAAGGCTTGCAAGGCGCAGTATTAAAGCTCCCATCATGCACAAGCACAGAACAATCGTAATTATAAATCTTGGTATTAGTTTTTTCATATTTTCCCCTTTTCCCCCTTAAACCAAACTGCTTTGCTTGTCAAAAATGTACTTGCCATAAGTGTTTAGCAAGGGCTTAACACATAGGTGAACAGGAATTGTTAATACCCCTGTAAGCAAAGCGCAAGGCAAAATATAGATTACAAGCATCAAAAGAAAATTGTAATTAGCGCCGAAAAGTGCCACAATTACCCCCAATGCTAAGT
>JAAZFD010000064.1 GCA_012511925.1 Clostridiales bacterium | reverse complement strand
ATATTCTACTTGTGCGTGTCGGAAATCGCTTTCATAATTCTTGTATCGGCATCTGGCACAAAGTCGATGCAAAGATGTTTGATAAAGCTTTTCATTTCCTCACGCTTTGTTTTGCCTCCTACGGGGCAGTTTTTAGGTTGAACAGGCAACTCAAGTTTTTTTGCTATCCCTATCGCATACTTTTCGGGTAGGAATATCAACGGGCGGATTAGCGTTACCTCTTTTCTGGTCATATATGTTACAGGACCGAATGTGCTAAGTCTACTTTCATATAATAGGCTTAGGAAAAACGTTTCAATTACATCCTCCCTGTTATGACCCAACGCCACAAGGTTGCAGCCTAAATCGTTAGCGATTGAGTTCAATGCACCTCGCCTAAGCTTGGCACAGAGGGCGCAGGGGTTTTTCTCTTTTCTTATGTTAAATACAACATCGCCTATATCGGTTTTTACGCTTTCAAAGTCAACGCCAATATCCTTTGCATACTCGTAAATTCCATCTATATTCTGCTCTACTAAGCCCAAATCAAGCATAACCGCTTTTAGCTTGTAGTCTTTCTTGCAAAAACGCTGGTATAGCTTTAAGCCATACATCAACAAAAGGCTATCCTTGCCTCCCGAAACGCCGACGCATATAGAGTCGCCGTTTTTTATCATGTTAAAGCGCTCGTCAGCTCGCCTTATACAACCTAATACGTGTTTAATAGTTGCCTCCGCATCTTTTTTCGCATTATATCATAAAAAAGATAAAAGTCGCAAATATGCAACAAAGCGTATTGCAATATTGCAATACGCCTTGTAAATCTTACAGCTAATTTTTAGGATTTTACTCCGTTGCCTGTGGCACATCCACAATCGCCTGCCCGGTATAAACCGTTACCCAACCCCATTTCATTCTTGCGTCCATTTCCATTTTTTTTAACAGCTCGGGTGTTAGGGATTTTGAAAGAATCTCGTTGGCTTCGGCTTGTGCGTTTGCTTCGATTAAAAGCATTTCCGCCTTAATTTTTGCGGCATCACGCTCTGCTTCGGATTGAATTATCTTCTCTTGGGATTCGATTTGCACCTTTTCTAAGCGCTGTTGAGCGGTTTCAACCTCTTTCTTGGCTACAGCTTCGTTTTGGATTGCAACTTCTATGGCTTCGCCTGCGTCTGTGTCCATGAAGTTTATAGAGATAAAGTCGATTCCATTCTTCGATAATCTCTCGGTTAACTCCTCTTCAATTCCTGTATATACAGCATTTCTCTCTTCTCCTAAGATTTCAATAACATTGTATTGAGTGGTTATTGTTTCGATACTGCGTTGAACAGTAGGCTCGATTAAACTTTGGGAAACGTTTTCGAGGGTTCTGTATAGTCTGAAAACCTCAAATGCTCTTTCCTTGTTTACACGATACTTGATGTCTATTACCATTTCTAAGTATTGAGCATCCTCCGTTTGACCTGTTAACCCAGGTATTACCCTTGTTTGAACCTCGGTGCTTATGATATAAACCTCGTCAAAAAGACCCTTGAAGTGCCAACCCTCAGACAATGTGTTTTCTCTTACACCGCTAAATGGGCTGTATTGAATTCCTACAGAGTTTGCAGGAACGATAGCAACAGCCGCAAACACGATTAACAATAACGGCAGTAAAGCAAGAAATTGCTTTGGGTTCATTTTGAAACTTCTCCCTGTGAAGCCAGTTGCAACAAACACAACCAAAGCCAATACGAATGCGATAATAACTAAAAACATATTTTTTCCTCTACTCTTCTTCCTCTTCGGGTAGTATTGCGTTATGATAAACATTTTGAACATCGTCATTATCGTCAAAACGCTCTAACATTTTCTCTATTTTCTGTGCTAATTCTATGTCCTTCGAAATATCAACCGAATCGTTTGGAATCATGGTCAATTCCGCCGATAAAAACTCGTAATTAGCGTTTTCAAGCTGCTCACGCACCTTTGAAAAGTCGGTAACGGCGGTGATAATCTCGAAAACCTCATCTTCCTCTACAAAGTCCTCACAACCTGCATCTGCCGCTAACATCATTAGCTCGTCGGCATCTATTTTGTCTGTTTTTTCGATTACGATTTCACCTTTTTTCTCAAACTGCCATGAAACGCAACCAGTAGCACCCATGCTGCCGCCGCTTTTGTCGAATGAGTGGCGAACCTCGGAAGCCGACCTGTTCCTATTATCTGTAACAACCTCGACTATAACGGCAATTCCGCCAGGACCATAGCCCTTGTAGGTAATTTCCTCATAGTTTACTGTACCAAGCTCGCCTGCCGCCTTTTTAATTGAGCGTGTGATATTATCGTTAGGCATATTGGAAGCCTTCGCCTTTGCGATTACATCTCGTAGCTTCGAGTTGTTCACAGGGTCAGAGCCGCCCTCTTTTACGGCGATTGCGATTTCTCTGCCAATTTTCGTGAACACTTTTCCTCTTTGCGAGTCAGTCTTTTCTTTTTTGTTTTTTATGTTTGCCCATTTGGAATGCCCAGACATACATACCTCCCATGGTTTTATTTGCGTTAATATTATATCACTTTTATATGCGTAGTGGCAAGGCTTATGATTAGTCTATTACATTTAGCTTTATTAGCATCTCGTACAGCGTATGCACAGGCAAGCCTATTACCGTAAAAAAGTTGCCGTCCATGTGCGTTATATGAACGCAAAACTCGCCTTGAATTCCATAAGCGCCTGCCTTGTCCATGGGGTCTCCCGTTGCTACATAGTTGTCTATTTCTTTGTCTGTTAGCTTTCGAAACGTTACATCGGTTTTGTCAACCTCTACTAACTCCCTACCGTTTGTGATTACGCATACGCCTGTATAAACGGTGTGTGTTTTGCCGCTAAGTTTTTTTAGGATTGCTTTTGCATCTTGTATGTCTTTGGGCTTGCCTATTATTTCGTTATTTAATACAACGATTGTATCAGAGCCGATTACACAAGCGTTCTTATGCTTTATTGCAATGTCGTGCGCTTTTCTTTGTGCTAATAGCTTCACATAGTCGTTGGGAGCAACGATTTCGATATTCTCGTTAGCTTCGCTTGGAATGCAGGTGAACTCTAAGCCCATAAGCCCTAACAAGTCCTTTCTGCGAGCCGAAGCTGAAGCCAAAATGATTTCTTGCCTTTGTTTCAGATTATTATCTGAATTATTCATCGAATTACCTCGTTTTCCCACCAGTTTTGTCAACTGCGGTTCTTTTTTATTCTGCCAAAGCATAACATATAACGTTAATTATTACAAATAAAAAAGGTGGACAAGCATTTGAAAGAAAAAAACACTGGAGGAAACATGATAAACAAGTTATTTGGGTTATCCCCTGCATTGCTCGCTATCGATTTAGGAACTGTGAACTCATTGGTTGCTATTTCTGGGTTTGGAGTTGTGCTGAACGAAGCTACTGCGGCGGCTGTTTCGGGTTCAGACGAAAGAGATGTGTTGGCTGTTGGAAATGAGGCTGTGGAGATGTGCGGAAGAACTCCCAGCGGTGTAAAGCTAAAATTCCCCTTTACAAGAGGGGTTATTGCGGACTATTCGCTTTCGGAATACATGATTCGAGAATTTATCGACAAGGCTATGCAGAAATGTAAATTGCGTTCTGTGCTTTTTGGACCAAAGGTGTTGCTTTGCGTTCCCAACTGTATAACCGAGGTTGAGCGTCATGCCCTGCACGAAGCGGCTAAGCACGCAGGTGCACAGGACGTTTATATCGCAGAAGAGATAATGGCGGCTTGCATAGGTGCAAATATGCAGTTTAGGGATGCGGTAGGCTCATTGGCTGTTGACATTGGCGGCGGCACAACCGATGCGGCTGTAATCGCCTTGGGTGGTGTTGCGGCTCAAAGCTCTATACGTGTAGGGGGAAATGCGATTGACGAGGATATTGCAAATTATGTTCGCAAAATGCACAACATAAGCATTGGACTAAAAACCGCTGAGAATCTGAAAATCGAGCTTGGAAAGGCAACGGACTTAAAAAAGAGAATCAAGGTTTGCGGACTTGGAGTTGAAACCTCTTTACCACGCTATATCGATATTGAAATTGGAAGCATAGCACCTGCCTTTGAAAGTGCAAAGAATGAGATTGTTGACATGATATGCGATGTGCTAAGCAATACTCCGCCAGAACTTGCAAGTGATATTATGAAAACAGGCATAGTGCTTACAGGCGGTGGGGCAAATCTTTTTGGGTTGGCTGATTCGATTCATGATGCTACGAAAATTGAGGTTAAAATTGCAGAAAAGCCGCTTGAGTGCGTCGTTAATGGTGCTTTGACGATATTGGAGATGATTAGGGGCAAGCGTAGTAGCGTTTATGAGAATGAGTATTCGATGTTGATTGGGTAGGAGATATGATTAACGAAAAACACACCGCAATGTTAGCGGTGTGTTTTATTTGCTCACTATTGATTCCTTTTCCATTCATCTTTATGATTGCGAAAATCATCTTTGTATTTTGTGTATAATTCTTTTGCCTCGTTTAGAGAAATTCTATTAACTCCTCCACCAAAATCTGGGTGTTCATATTGAGCATAATCGTCAATCCATCCACATTGAGAGCATTTTTCAAACGCACGCTCATTAAAAAGCGTTTTTCCATAACAACATGGGCATTCAACTCGTTTCATTGTATTTACACCTCTAAGTTACAGGTCTTCCCTCCTTGTAAGCCTTTTTCGCTTCGTTGAGACTCATTTCATTAGCACAGCGGTCTTCATCTGGATATTCCTCTTGAACAGAATCATCTATCCATCCACAAACCGCACACTTGTCAAAAGAATCAAGTTCTTCAAACTCGAATGCTTTGCAAACAGGGCATTTATGCTTTTCGTTTTGTATTATTTGCATTTTTCACCTTGTGCAATATCTAATATTGCCGTTACTCTACAGGTCTTCCTTCCTTGTAAGCCTTCTTTGCTTCGTTGAGGCTCATCTGGTTGGCACAGTATTTTTCATCAGGGTCAACTATCTGCAACCAATCATCTTGCCACTTGCAAACCGGGCAAATGTCGAAAGATGCTTCGCTTTCAAACTCGTATTGCCCGCACACAGGGCAAAAATGCTTTGTGTCGCTCTTTTCTTCCTCAATAACATCAGTAGTCCATTCAGCTTTGTGATTTCGATAATCATCACCATACTTTTTGAATAGCGTCCTTGCTTCATTAAGAGAAATTGCATTGCCGCAGCAACCTTCGTCTGGAAACATCTCTTGGTAAGAATCATCTTGCCATCCGCATGCTTCGCAATAGTCAAAAGAACCTTCGCTTTCAAACTCGTATTGCCCGCACACAGGGCATTTATGTTTAGTTCCGCTCATTTCTCCTCCTTGCTAAATAGCATACTTGTTGCTTTTTTATATTTTTCTATCCGCCTGAAATCTGATTCAGTTGGGTTTTTAATTCGTTGAATCTGCATATTGTGCTTTAAGTCTGCAAGTTTTACCTTGCGGGCAATTTCGTTACAACGAATACGGTTTATGTAATCAAAATAGTTTTCGTTATCCCTGTGTGTTAAGGTTTCTATAGCATCGACAATACGTTGAGGAAAAAGGTTTAGCAGGTACTTTTTATCAATTGTTGTATCTTCCAAAATATCGTGCAGCCAAGCAACAATCTTTTCATCTTCCGTTACTACTTGTTCAGCAACATAGGCAGGATGGTTGATATAGGGTACGCCCGCTTTATCAACTTGCCCTGCGTGGTTCTTATTTGCTATGTTTTTTGCGAGTTCTACAAGGTTCATTGGTTATTCATCCTTATGCCTCATGGGTTGCTATTTTTGTAATCTCGAATGTATTTGTTTGCTTGCTCTTCTGTGATGCTCATGCAATAGTCAAATCCAGCAAAAACACCATAGGCAGTATCGGATAAGGTCCAGTCTTTTTTTCCCTTACTCCAAATCTCGTAAACGCTTTTTCCATCTTGCGTTTCCGTTAACCTATAAAGCCTTGTGCCTGCTTCTGTACCAAGCATATACCAAACTTTAGCCAACATTATTCTTTGCCTTCCTTTGGTTTAAAGTTCTTACGCATATATTCTTCAACTTGTTCTGCGGTGATAGTCATACCTTTTTCAAAGCCTACTATCACCCCGCAGGCATATTCAGACGGAGTCCATTTTCCTGTTACTTTGTTCCAAATTTCGAAACTAAGACCTTTGTCGGTTCTGATTTCTCTGCATAATGTTTCACCAAATTCTGTGCCGAGTTTGAAAATTACATTTTCCATATTGTCCTCCTTTTTTGGGTTATGCTTATGCTTGCACTTTTACTTGGGTGCCTTCATTTCCGTGTATTATATGAATACATGACATTGTTACATTTCTATTCCACTATTATATTACGTATAAGTAATATTGTCAACGATTATCTTATATAATTACCATCGCATCTCCGAAAGAGAAGAATCTATACCTTTCCTCAATAGCATGCTCATAGATTTTCATGATTTCCTCTCTTGAGCAGAGGGCGGAAACCAGCATCAAAAGGGTTGATTCGGGCAAGTGGAAGTTAGTAATAAGCATATCAACCGCTTTGAATTTATAGCCAGGTGTTATAAAAATATCCGTGTTTCCGCTTTGTGCGTGAATTATGCCTTGCTCGTCCGTTACGCTTTCAAGTGTTCTTGCACTTGTTGTGCCTACCGCAATGATTCTGCCGCCGTTTTGCCTTGCTTGGTTTATTCTGTTTGCTGCTTCTTCTGACACCTCAAAGTATTCGGAGTGCATCTTGTGTTCGTCAATATTGTCAACGCTTACGGGACGAAACGTTCCTAAGCCTACATGGAGGAGAATATCAACGATTATTACTCCCATGTCCTCAATTTGATTCAATATTTCATCTGTAAAGTGCAAGCCTGCGGTGGGTGCAGCGGCTGAACCGTCTATTTTTGCATAAACGGTTTGATAGCGGTTTTTGTCCTCTAAGGGCTTTGTGATGTAGGGCGGAAGCGGCATATTGCCTACTTTGTCCAAGATTTCCTCTAAAATTCCGTTGTATAATAGCTTTACGATTCTGCCCTCTGCGTCTGTTCTTTCGCCTATTTCAACTCTTAATTCATCGCTTACCTTGTAGACTAAACCCTGCTTTGCTCGCTTTCCGGGCTTTACTAAGGCTTCGAATGTGTGGCTGTCGATTCGCTTTAACAGCAAAACTTCCATTATGCCGCCTGTTTCCTCACGCATTCCAAAAAGCCTTGCAGGTATAACCTTTGTATTGTTTCGAACTAAGCAATCCCCTTTTTTGAGGTGCTTTGTTATGTCGTAAAAGTGCTCGTCTGAAATAGTTTTTTCGTTGCGGTCGTAAACCAATAGGCGTGAAGCAGTGCGCTCT
>JAAZFD010000011.1 GCA_012511925.1 Clostridiales bacterium | reverse complement strand
CTTTTGTAATTATCGGACAGTCATATTGATATAGCATTAGGAGAAACTTATTCGCTTAATGCAGAATTAAGTCCCGAGTAGGAAGAATTATGGACTGTTGACAACGATGCGGTAGCTTCCGTATCAAATGCCATTGTAACAGGCAAAGCATTGGGAGATGCAATAATTACTATAAAAGCTGGCAATAAAAGTGTACAATGTACCGTTACCGTACATGACTATCTCGACTTTTACGGCGGGATAGGAGAGTTTAAAAGCGCAATTGAAAAGAATGAAAATGCTTTATTTTTGAGGCTTAATGTTGATATTCAAGTGGAGGATTTTCCCGATTTTTTCCCAATCGTAATACCGAATGGAAAAACTGTGCATATTGATTTCAATAAGCATATTGTCGGATATACATTTAGCTCGAAGGAAAATTGTATATACGCGTTTTTTGTTAACAATGGAGGAAAACTGTTTTTAAAATCTTTGGCAGATGATATTGAACATATAAAAAGTTTCCTTACCTATGATAGCAAATGTACCTATGATGAGTATTATCAAAATACTGGCTCGTTAATAGAAAATCGTAATGGCGGCCTGCTGGTTGTTGAGAAAATTGAGATTTATTTAATTTATGACCAGCTTTTTGAAGAGACGGAAATTGATAATTCAATTGCGCCTAACTACGTAATCAACAATTTAGATGGCGAGCTGTCAATAGTAGAAAGTTATATTAGCCTTCATAACCAAATAATATTTAGCGATAAGGAAGCTATTATATTTAATGGAGAAAAATCTAAAGCAACCATAAGCGGGGAAAACTTTTTTAATGGCTCCAAAGTGCTTGTTAATTACGGTGTAATAGAGCTGTTTTCAGCTAAAACTATCGAGTATTTTTGGACTCCGATTCTAAACTATGGCACAATTACAGAAATAAGCGTAGGAAATGTTTTTACTCCTGAAAAAAACACATCATTTGTACACTCTATTGGCAACAAGGCTATAATAGGGAAAATAAGCGGTGGTGCTTTTGGCGCATATTTTGGCGAAGTTATGAGTACCCTCTTCGAGTTTAGCAACGGTGCAAGACTGGGCGAGATAACCGGCGGCAGTTTTTATAGCGAGGAAGCTGAATTTGTTTATAAAGGTGGGGACATTACCAAACTAATGGTTATAAAAGGAATTTCAGGTGGAGAATTCTCTCATGAAGTGCCCAAAAACCTTTTAGATAGCGGCTATACATGTGTATTTGATTCTGAAAAGGGTATGTATATCGTAACTAAAAAATGATTGAACCGATGTAAAAGCCACCTAAATGGTGGCTTTTTTTATCTGTTGCGGTAATATTACGCCATTTCCTTGCCTGTAAATATGGGTTTTAATACTCTCCATATCTTTGCAAAACCACCTTTATACAGTAAGAAGTACAATGGAATCAACAAACTAATAGATGCAAAAACATCTAATATTGCGTGTTGCTTTACGAAAACGGTTGAAAGCGATATAGTAACCATCAGAAAATGTGTAAGGATTCTAAGCCAGCGATTACGCTTTACAATACCCATCTCTAATGAACCCCACCATGCCACAACCGAGCCAACCACATGACCGCTGGGTAATACATTCGTATTAGTATCTACGGCGTAAATGCTTCCAACCATTCGGGTAAAAATATTATCACGTGCGAAAACTTCTAAATCGATGCGCTGATTCTGACAGTTTGGAAACAACACAAAAAATATCAAGCAAGTTGTAAAAGTAATAATCAATCCCCACATAAAGCGAGTAAATGCAGGGCCGTTCTTAACAAATAATAAATATAGCCCAACAACAAACATATAGGGATACCATAGCATATACGGAATTATGAAGATTTCCCAAAATGGGATGATACTATCCAATGCGGGGATATCGGTAAGCCAACATATATTAGGGTCGGCTACTAGCTTTTCAATAGTAAAGAAGCCAATAAGATAAATGGGAACATATAGGGTAAGTAATACATATTTGTTCTCTCTGATGTAGTTTGCAATTTTTTTCATACGCTGTCTGATTTTCTCCTGTTAAGTATTAGTGTTATTGCATTGTGCAGGTTTTTAACTTTCAAAATCGAATCGCCCTTAAAATATTCACCGTCAAGCGTCCAAGGTATGTTGGTATCAGAGTAAAAAGTCGCTTCGGAAGTTATGCAGGTGTCGAAGCAATCAGGGTCGAAATCAACATTCTGTATTGAAGTAATGATTTTCCCTAAATCCATAGCGTTCTGAGGACTTTTAATTAGAGTTACCTCGAACAGACCGTCGCTTAAATCAACTACATCGGAATCAAATGTCATTATCTTTCCAATGGATGTAGAATTGCTAACTGCGCCAAACAGGTAATCGCCCTCAAAGGTATTCGAAGAAGTTTCTACCCTCATACGAATGGGGGAGATACTCGCTAAATCCTTAATCCCGCTTAATACATAGGCGGCATGCCCTAACAGGTTCTTCGCTATTTGAGGAGTAGAGTACGATGCCCCGGTAAATGCTCCGAATGAAGCTACATACGTAAAGTATTTATTGTTGAAGCTGCCTACATCGAGCTTGATTTTCGAACCCTCGATTATGTCCTTCGTTGCTATAATCAAATCTTTTGAAAGGCCGAGAGTGGTTGCAAAATCGTTTGTGCTACCTGCTGGAATATAACCTATGGGAGTGTTCTTTTTCGAATCCAAAAGTCCTGTTACAACCTCATTTAGCGTTCCATCGCCACCTATTGCGATAATCATATCGTATTGGTCGGTGTTTTTTTTTACGGCGGTAGTTCCGTCTCCTGGACCCTTTGTTATGTGAACGGTGCATTGATAATCCGCAGTCGAAAAAAGCTCAAGTATATCAAACATATACCTTTGGGCGCGCCTTTTTCCTGCGGCGGGGTTGAGTATTATCATAAGTTTTTTTCCCATACAAGCCTTTCTTAACGCTTACATATTAAACCTACTAAAACATTATATCATAGTATCGGAGAAATATTTTAGTATTTTTTGTCGGAAGGGTAGGGGGATAAGAAAATAGTGAATTGGTGATATGTATTTATCGGTTTATAAAAAATCTACTTTTCACCTTCTCTCAGACAATAGAATCAGAGCTATCGTTAGGAGGTTCCCCCATGCCATTTGTGCGCAAGGAAAATGAACGCAACAAAATGCTTTGGGCAAATTTTTTATCAAAACAGATGTTTTCAGAATTCCGAATAATATTCGCCTCGCATTGTGTGATAAATGCCATTCTCTG
>JAAZFD010000063.1 GCA_012511925.1 Clostridiales bacterium | reverse complement strand
GACCTGCGCCTGTTTCGGCAATCAGCATTTTCTTTCCCATGAACTTAGCCAACAGCCCCTCGCCCATGCAATGGTTCAGCTTGTGTGCGCCTGTGTGATTCAAATCCTCACGCTTCAGATAGATTTGAGTGCCTGTGCCGATTTTGTGGGACAATCTCTCGCAATGATACACAGGTGTTGGACGACCTTGAAACTCTTTCCTTATCCGCCTAAGCTCGCTAATAAACTTCGCACTATGGCAAATAAGCCTGTAAGCGTGGTTGATTTCATCGAATACCTCGCAAAGCTCTGGCGGTAGGTATGCGCCGCCGTAAGACCCGAAACGCCCGTCTGCGTTTGGGTACTCCTTCAGATAGTTCTGAAAATCTGAATACTTGTTCATCTTTTTTTCTCCTGACAAAATATTTTTTTGTCGGTTCGCCATTTGTATGCAAATAAAAAACGCCCCGAATAAGCCTTCGCTTATCAAGGACGGTACAATAGCCCGCGGTGCCACCTTGTTTTATGCAATGCATACGCTTTTTACAGAATGCCGACACATTCTTAGCAGATAACGCCTGCCCTGCGTCATAGAATACTAAGCGAAAAAAGTCTGAAATAGACTATCGCCTTTGACTATGCACTCCATTGGCCCATTTACAACTCGTGGCTTGTGGGGGTTCCAGCCGCATTGCCCTCACTCTCTGTAAAGCCCGTATGATGTTTTACTTCCAATATCACAGCTTTATAGCAGTATATTACGCATAATATTTTTTGTCAACTGGAATTTTTACATTTATTTTTTGTGCGAAAAATTGCGAATAATCTTGAGCCAATCGACCGAACACATTCGTTCAGGCGACCGATAAAAAAGTTTGTCGAAAATTTGTGGCATCACGCTAAACCGCTAAACGCTAAATTGTAGGGGAGGATTCCCGCTTTTATATATGGCGACTGAAAGTGCGTATGTGCGTAATTCTGCGTTCTGTATTTTGCGTGGTATTTGCTGGCGGACGGGCAGTGCCCGCCCCTACACTTGGTTAGTGGCTTTCGCGTGTTTCGCGGTTAAATCGTGATTTCGCTCTTGATTTTGCGTTTTGCATTCCTGCATCTTGCATTTGAAGCGGCGTTATTCCGAAAGAATGTCAACAATCGCCTTGTAAACCAAGTGCGCCTTTGCTTCCCAATTTTTACTTAGCATCTGTGCCGAATCAACATCAATCACATTTATTGCAATCGAAAGCAGAATTTTGTCCTTATCAAATGAGTTTAGAAATGCGGTATAGCCACCGTCATTGTCTTTTAGAATTGAGCTTGAAAACTCCTCTATTCCAATCAAGCGTTGAAAATTCGCCTTTATGTACTCGTCTATTTCGCTTCGTGCTGAAAGAGGGAGCTGCTCAAATGACATTTTAAAAAACTCCTCACCCTTTGGGGTTATGCCGTAGCCCTCGCCGTAAACGCAAGGCACAGCCGCAACCAAGCCCAATTTTTCTAAGTCGGCAAGCTCGAGCATGAGTTCGAAATAACCTAAAAGCCCCATCTCGATAAAGGCTGTTGCGATTTGCGGCTTTGTAAGGGCAGTCCCCATTTTCGTAATGAAATAGAGAATGTAGGATTTATTTCTTGTTGCCTTGTCAACGAAGTATGCCATATTACACTCCAAATAAGCGGTATAGATATTATAGCATAAAGTGTAGGAATATTCTACTGGAACTTAGAGCGTAGAATTTAGACCCTAGACCTTAGAGCTTAGAAATTAGTGAGAGTGGGTGGTGGTTAAAAATTCGGGAGGATAGCAAAATCCTCCCCTACAATTTAGTGGTTAGTGCATGACACATTGCTATTTTCGCGTGTTTTGCCATTAAAATCGGTAAAAATTCGGGAGGATATTGAATCCTCCCCTACATTAAGTCTAAGCTCTAAGCCCTAAATGAACCGCAGTTCATTCCTTTTCTGCATTTCCCGCAGGATTATCCGAAACCAACTCAATAACCGAGCAAGAAACCTCGAATGCAGTGCGCTCAACCACTTCGTCTTCTGTGATTTGCTTTTGATAAACACGACTTTGAACGCGTCCCTCAATTTTTATTACTGTGCCAACATCCATAGTTCCTGCAAAATGAGCGTTCCTACCCCAAGCAATGCAGGGGAGGTAATCAGATTTACCGTATGAGCGGTTCACAGCAACCAAAATATCCGCAATCTCTCGCATAAACGGAGTAGTTCGGTAAATTACAGGCTTGCAGATATAGCCCACAAGCTCAATATCGTTAATGTAATCGTAATCTGCGGCTTCGTAGCGGAATTGCTTTCCAAAGATTGTGATAATCAAACGGTTTATACCATCGATTTGCTTGTTGTACGAACGAAGCTGCCCCCTAACCGTTACATGGTCGCCCACCTGCGGCATTCTGTTTCCCATAAGCCTGTTCGAAACCGTTAGTGGAAGAATATCCACTGCCCCCGACAGCCTTGGAATGCTTATGTCGAATGTATAGAACTCCTCGCCATACAGCGTATGGTCAAGAATGGGTAGGTTAACCACCTTACCCGAAACTATTACCCTATTGTTATCCTCAGACATTTGTATATCTCCTTTTAGTATTTCTTGTATGCATTATATCAATACATACCTTTTGTTTTTGTCGCATAAAAGCTAAGGAATCAGCACTATTTTTGCGAAAAAAAATGAAACCGCAATAGAATCAATGAAAACAAATCTCAAATGCTTTCTTATCAAGTATAGTATAATTGGATAGAAATATTTGTCAAATGGTTTTTTAAAAAAGGTCTAACGATATTGTCGATATGATGAAAATAGTGGGCGAACATAGTCTGCCCACTACAATAATGCATATTTTTCCGGTACCCTAACTTATTTTAGCGAATCCAAGAAAGCCTTTATGCGCTTCACAGCCTCCTTCAACTGCTCTAAGCTCGTTGCATAGCAGCAGCGAATATGTCCCTCGCCACTTGCACCAAAAGCAGTGCCTGGAACCGCACAAACATTCGAGAACGCCAACAATTTGTCGCAGAACTCCTCTGATGTCAAGCCGGTTGACTTGATTGACGGGAATACATAGAATGCACCCTCTGGCTCTTTGCATTCCAAGCCCAACTCGTTGAAGGAGTCAACCAAGTAGCGACGGCGGCGGGCGTACTCGTTTTTCATGGCGTACATATCTTCCCAGTTTGTTTCAAAGCCCTGACGCAATGCCGCAATACCAGCATATTGTGCAGGTGTAGGAGCGGATAGCATTGTTAACTGGTGAATCTTTGTCATAGCAGAAATAATAGGAGCAGGAGCAGCCGCATAGCCCAAG
>JAAZFD010000010.1 GCA_012511925.1 Clostridiales bacterium | reverse complement strand
TTATTATTATCTAACTGCTCAATAATTATTTTAGCACAGCCTTTATTCTTCTGACTCATACGCTCGAAGCCGCTTCTTTTGAGATTTTGAACGTACCAAGCCCGCCTGTGTGTGCTACATGCGGTCCTCCGCATATTTCCTTTGAGAAGTCGCCTGCGGTATAAACCTTTACCTTCTCGCCATATCTCTCGCCAAACAATCCTATTGCGCCCTCATTGATTGCTTCCTCAACTGTTTTTTCATCGCAGGTTATTTCATAGTCGGCTTGTATCGCTTCATTTACCAAGCGTTCTACTTCGTCTAACTCCTCACGCGTTACCTTGCGCTCAAATGAAAAGTCGAACCTCAACCTTTCGGGAGTAATGTTTGAACCCTTTTGGGAAACGCTTTCGTTCAACACCTTTCTCAATGCCGATTGTAATAGATGCGTTGCGGTGTGTAGCTTTGTGGTTTGCTCTGATGAATCCGCTAAGCCGCCTTTGAACTTTTGGTCTGCGCCTGCATGGGATTTCTTTTGATGCTCTATAAAAGCCTCGTTAAAGCCTTCAACATCTACTGTCAAGCCAATTTCGTTTGCCATTTCCTGCGTGAATTCAATTGGAAATCCAAAGGTGTCGTATAACCTGAAAGCGTTCTTGCCGTCTATTCCGCCAGCTTGAATAAAACTCACCTTTAGCCTTGCAAATTCGTTCATACCGTTCTTCAATGTACGCTGAAAACGCTTTTCCTCTATTTGTATTTCAGAAATTATCTTTTCTCTGTTCGTTTTAAGCTCGGTATAGAAATCGGAATATTGGTTAATTACAACCTCAGCGATTTTGTATAGGCTGTTTTCGGGAATATCAATCTGCATAGCGTATCTCAATGCCCTGCGAATAAGCCTGCGCAACACATAGCCTTGGTCAACATTAGAGGGAGTAACGCCCCTTGGGTCGCCTATCATAAAAGTTGCACAACGCATGTGGTCGGATATAATTCTAAATGCTTTTGTGGTTTCGGGGTTGTCCTTGTAGCCTTTGTCGGAAAGCACTTCAATTTCTCCCAATATGCTTGAAAAAGCATCCGTATCATAAGCACTTTCAACACCTTGCAGGGTTGCGACGGTTCTCTCTAAACCCATACCCGTATCAACATTCTTTTGAGAAAGCGGCTCAAAGCCATTTGGCGTTTTGTTGTATTCCATAAAAACATTGTTCCAAATCTCTAAGTATTTACCGCATGAGCATGAGGGGTCGCAATTATCACAGCAAGCATCTAAGCCTGTGTCATAAAAGATTTCCGTATCGGGTCCGCAGGGTCCTGTTGCACCTGCAAACCACCAGTTATGTTTCTTTGGCAGAAAGAAAATATGCGAGGGGTCAACACCCATTTGAAGCCACAAACCATAACTTACCGAATCTTTGGGAGCGTCCTCGTCGCCTGCAAAAACTGTGAAAAACAATCTGTCTTTATCTATTCCCAACCACTCTTTTGAGGTTAAAAATTCATACGAATACTTGATGGAGTCTTCTTTGAAGTAATCGCCCAAAGACCAGTTTCCAAGCATCTCGAAAAAAGTAAGGTGCGAACTATCTCCCACATCGTCTATATCGCCTGTGCGAACACATTTTTGAACATTAACAAGTCTTTTGCCTGCCGGATGCTTCTCGCCCAAAAAATAGGGCACTAAGG
>JAAZFD010000062.1 GCA_012511925.1 Clostridiales bacterium | reverse complement strand
GATCCATTTTTACCATAACGGGAGTAAAGTCAACTCCCTCATAATTCGCTTTTGGGTCGCTTATACTTCCGTAGGTAATTGCAGTATTGCTACATGTAGTAGGGTCAAACTCAAGTATATTATCGTCAAACCATAGCTTAAAGCCGTATTCGCTATCGAAATTCTCATAGTTGAAGGTTTCTTCTGAAATGGCGAACTCACTTTTTTCACCGTCTCCATACCACACTTCGAAGGTTGTGTCGTCTTTCCACTCCATATTGAAGTTCGAGTTATCAAAGCAATTAGATTGTGCAATCGAGTTTTCTGGAAACTCATTTTGCTCGTTAGTGTAAATTTCATTCAAAGCACCATCAGAGTAAACAAACGCATACAGTATTTCAACAGAAATGCTGCCACCGAAACTCGGGTCTTTAAGAATAATCAGCGTTTCATCATCTGTATTCACACATTGCAGTCTTGGATGAACAGGTTGACCACCGGTGCGTTCTATAAAAACAGGTTCTTTATCTGTTTCTGTTCCGTAGTCGAACTCTATAGCAAGCCTTGCGGTTATCACTTCGTTTGTTTCGGGTGTAGTTGTAACATTTACAAACGAAATTCTATCTTCTATTTCGTTTCCATCTACATCAAGAAGTTGATATGCCCAACCGCCAAAAAGCGTTTCACCCTCGAACAGCAAAGGCGAATCACAATTACATTCCCGTGCGCTTGCAATAGGAACACTAATAAGAATAAAAGCCAATGCAATAGTCAATGAAAAAACTGTTTTTAATGTTTTCATAGTATTACCTCCAAACTGTTTTATAATATTACATTACGCTTCCGAAAAAAGTTTGTCAACCATTTTTTACACAGTTTTCTAGCTCGATCTATAAGTTTGGTTTCCGAAAAGGTATAAGAAGTAAGTAGGAGAAATGTTTTCAGGCGTTTTCTATTCGATTTAGTCTATAAGCCGTTGAAAATGTTAAAGCAGGGAAATCTCCCTGCTTTTATACATTGTCATTACACCGCATCCGCAATCTTAGCAAAAATCAACCGACCTGCCGAGGTTTGCATTACGCTCGTAACCATTAAAGGCATTTCCATCCCTACATACTGCTTGCCATTCTCAATTACAATCATAGTGCCATCGGGCAAGTATGCTAAGCCCTGCCCAAGTTCCTTGCCTTCCTTAACAACCGTAGCAGTTAGCATTTCACCAGGAATCAACACCGATTTTATCGCATTCGCAAGGTCATTGACATTCAAAACAGGAACCCTCTGCACAGCAGCAACCTTGTTCAAGTTATAATCTGTGGTAATTATCGTGGCATCCATTTCGGTGGCAAGTCGCAACAACTTTGCATCAACCTCTGTCAACTCCTCATAGTCTTGAGTAACAATATTTATTGGAATCTTTGAATCCGTTTGCATTTGCTTCAGCATATCAAGCCCACGCCTGCCTCGATTACGTTTCATGGTGTCTGCGTTATCGGCAATATGCCTAAGCTCGTCCAACACGAAAGACGGCACAAGCAAAGCACCCTCCAAAAAGCCTGTTTTGCTTAGGTCGTAGATTCTGCCATCGATTATTGCGGAAGTATCCAACAGCTTTCCGCTACAAACATTATCCGAATGTTCATGGATTTCCCTATCACGCTTTCTAAACCAAGCAGGGACAATAAAATAGTTTCGCCTGCGATACATAATAGATAGTCCCAAATATGAGAACACTATATACGATAATAAGTTTATAGGAAGCTGCAAAATACTGCTTGGAATACTTGAAATCAACCTGCTCAAAAGATAGGCGATAACAAGACCGATAATCAAGCCTATTACGCAGATAAACAAATCCGACATAGGCATCTTGGTTAAGCGATTTTCTATGTAGCGCAAGAACGCTCGCACTGCCTTGATGATAGCTGGCGCCAAAATAAAAAGAATAATTCCGAATGATAAACCTAAAATAACATGCCAGCTAATATTTAGCCAAAACAAAGTCGTATCAGTTGCATTTTCATATAAATTAGTAGCTAAAAATGGGCTTACAGCAGTAGCAACACCTAAGCCCAATCCTATTCCTAATAGCGTTAACAAAAACCGAAACGCCTTAATTATCAAACAAACACCCCCATGATGTATTTTTGTTAGATACCCAGTAATTCTTCGTAATACTCATAACTATTACCGCTTACACACATAAGCTCGCTAATCAAAACCTGTTTAGCGGTTAAAAAGATTTTTCTTTCGCCTGACGAAAGACCCTTGCCGTCATTGCGTTTTTTCAACGCCTTTACAACTTCAGCAACGGATAAAAAATCACCCGATTTTAGCTTTTCCATGTTATCACGGTATCGCTGATTCCAGTTTGGATTCTCAGATAAATAATCATCGTTGCTAAAATAATCAAGTGCCTTTTCATACTCACGCTTGCCTACCACACACCTAAGACCAACCTCTATACATGAGGTAACTGGAACCATAGCAAGCATCTTTCCGTTAATGAATTTAAGCATATAATATTTATTGCTTTCTCCTAAAACCTTGTGATTTTCAATATTTTCAATAACTCCTACGCCGTGCATGGGGTAAACGACCTTATCCCCAACTGCAAACATTTTACGCACCTCCAATATTCATATATTACTCTTCTATTATACCCTAAATTTCGAAAAAGTCAAACTCATGGCTTATTATGCGTATTTTTCACTATTGTTTGGTGATAAACAAGCATAAAACATATAGAAAAGCGGTTTGTACGGCTCCAGAGTATCGCAAAAGTTCATGCGGGCGAACACATAGGGAAAGCCCCTACGACTTTTGAGTATTTTTGGTTTCAACAACCTGTTTGCACCCTATATTCCGCCTTTTTGTTCGTATTCGCTAAAAATACTCAAGTCAAGTTGGTTGTAAAAAGTTTTCCTGTCAAGCAAATAGTTTATCGACAGTTTGAAGCGATTGTTCGCCCGTTATAACATTCAAGTCAAAAGCGGCTTGCACCGCTTTTCTTGATTTAATGCCTTATTGCTTTTTCCTCAAAAATGTTGGGATATTCAAGTCGTCCTGTTTAGGTTGAGGAGGTCTTGGCTGTTGCTCGGGTTTTTCTCCACGCTTTGCAGGGATAGGCTTTTGGTTGAACTTCGAATGTGAGGGGGTATGTGCCTTTGGAGGAGCAATTTCTTCCTGCTCTTCAATATAAACTTCCTCTTCTTCGTCTATCTCTAAGTGCCTTTTTGCACCGCCGTCAAATCCGGTAGCAATAACAGTAATTCTAATTACGCCATCGTCAATCTTGTTGTCAGAACCTACACCGAACAGAATATTCGCTTCTGGGTCGGCGTGTTGGTTAATTAAAGATGCAGCTTCGGTGGCTTCCTGCATTAGGATATCGTCTCCCGAGATGTTTAGCAATACGCAGGTTGCGCCGTCCATCTTGGTTTCGAGTAGGGGACTGGATATAGCCTGCTTTGCAGCCACAGCAGCTCTGTTGTCGCCAGAAGCCTGTCCTATGCCCATGTGTGCAAGACCTGCGCCAGCCATTGCGGTTCTTACATCTGCAAAATCAAGGTTTACTGTTGCATGAACTGAAATAATATCGCTTATGCCTTGAATACCTTGGCGTAGCACATCGTCTGCAACTCTGAACGCTTCCTCCATCGTTACAGCACCAACGGTTTCAATAAGTCTTTCGTTGGGTATGGTTATCAATGTGTCAACATTGGGCTGAATTTCGCCAATTCCCCTTGTTGCAGTGCGCATACGAACAACGCCCTCGAAAGCAAATGGCTTAGTTACTACTGCGATAGTTAGTATTCCTAAATCCTTAGCTAATCTTGCGATAACCGGAGCTGCGCCTGTGCCTGTTCCGCCGCCCATTCCCGTTGTTATGAAAACGAGGTCGGCTCCTGATAGCACCTGTGCAATAGCCTCTTTTGATTCTTCAGCCGCCATGCGACCTATATCGGGGTTTGCACCTGCGCCTCTGCCGCCTGTAATCTTTTCACCGATAGGTATCTTGATGGTTGCCCGAGACATATCCAATGCCTGCCTATCAGTGTTTGCGACTATGAACTCAACGCCCTTTAAGCCATACTGAATCATACGGTTTACGGCATTTCCGCCCGCTCCTCCAACACCGATTACCTTAATTTTCACAACTGGAGGTAATGACCTATCAACTTGAATGTCTTGCATACTTTATCTCCTAACTCCAAAAAATTCCTTTAAAAAACTACCTATACCCTTGCCACTTGTGCAATCGGTATCTAATTCATCACTGTAAAGTGCGAAGCAAGCCACAGAATACGAAGACACATAGTTAGGCGTCTTCAAAAAGGGCATTACAGGCAAGTTTGCATTTATAGTTATGCCCAAAAACTTCTCTAAAAAATCAACACCGCCTTGCATCATGGCGATACCTCCACCGGTAAGATAAACCGTATTATTGCTATAATAATGCTTATTGGCAGGAATGTCAATTGAATCATCTGTGTTTTCAACTGAATCATCGGGAGCGTCCTCCTCATAGAAAACACCCTTTTCAAGTGCATACTCTTTGAAAAACTCGCAAAACTCACCAGCTCTATCCTCGATTATTTCGGCAATAAGTGATTGTGAAACATATTGTGTTTCTCCCTCGGAAGCAGGAATACACTCGCTGCCATTATCATAATCAAGCCCTAATACGAAGCGGCGCTTTAGGTTTTCCGCAACGTTTAGAGGAATTTGCAACACCTTTGAAAGGTCGCTTGAAAAATGCTTGCCGCCTGCAGCGATTACCTTCATATCAACTATCATCGAATTTTTTACGTATGTTAAGTCGGTATGAGTGTAGCCCATATCGATAAGCAATGCACCCTTTTGCGATTTGTGCGGAGGAATTAGCGTGTAGGTTTCGGCTAAAGGCACAGCTACGAAGGAGTTTACATTTAAGCCCCTTCTATCTAAAACTTCTGTTAATAGCCTTACAAAATCATCTGAAACAAATACATGAGAAAATTCAGCCGCAAGCTCAAATACTGAGCTACCAAGCGGAAGTGAAACGCTTTCTGCACCATCTGCATAATAGCTTATAGGAGCGCAATGGCATAGCGTATAGCCCGAGCAGGTAACGTCCTTTAAAGATAGCTTTAGTAGTTTATCGTCGTCGCTTTCTGAAACCTTAAAACGCTTGTTTTTAGAAACCAGCTTGCCCTGCATAACTATAGAATTCAAAAAAGGAACATCTACGCCAACTATAACAGCTTTCAGTTTTACGCCTGCTTCGTTTTCAGCTTGAGAAATCACACGCTTAATAGCAGTTTCGAGACTTTTTTCATCCGGTATCGTTGACTCGATATAGTCGCCTGTGCGATACCCCGAGTATTCACACATTCCAACTCCGTGCATTATAACAGGCATGTCCCCGCTGCCTTTAGAACAGATAATACAAGTAACCTTCGAACTGCCGATATCCAATATTGCTGTATAGTGCATTTATTCTCCCCTTTTGAATTTTGCGTTTTTATACCGTCCAAATTATACCACGCTTCTACCTTTTTGGCAACAAGTTTTACACATTTTATTCTAAAACCCTTAACCATTTATTACTAATAAAAAATTGCTTCAGGCTTTCCATCTACCTACAAGTTCTATGATTGAGGTGTAGGTGATTCAAAAATCGTCTCCTCGGGTGTTTCCGTAGGCTCAAGCGTATTCTCGGGTGTTTCAGTTTCTCCATCGCCATCAATAGTAGGGGAGGGCGAAACACTTTCCTCTGGAATAAACGCAGGTCTGTCAACGCATGAAACATCTATTCTCCCAGCACCTAAATCGCTTATTTTACTTAGAACTCCACGCAGGTTTTCTAATTTTTTAACAATACTTTCGGTATCGCCGAAGTAAACCTCATAATTTGAGGTTGAAAGCATCTCAATAGCCAATGGGTTTGAAATATTTACTTCAGAAACAATCGTGTAGAACTCGCCTGAAATTATTTCCGAAATAAGCAATAACAGCGTTTTTGCCCTGTAATCGCTTTGTGGGGCAATCCTTTTTCCAACCTGAAGGCAAACGGACTCCATTCCCGTAATTTTTAATAGTTCAGGGAGGGTGTTGCTGTCCTCGATATACAGCACATTGCCGTCAATATCAATAGCCGCATAGCCTAAGTTGGTTGCGATAATTGCGCACTCGTTACGCTCGGTTATTTCAATTACAATGCGATTAGGAAGCCTTTTGGTTATCTTTGCAACTATGTAAGGGTTTTGTGAAAGGTTATTTGTAGCATCGTTGGTATTAGAAAACAATAGGTTGTCGCCTACCTTTAAGCCCGAAAGCCTAATTATATAGTCGCTTTCGAACTTCGTGTTGCCAGAAACAGCTATGCTTTCAATCTTGAACAGAAAACTGCTTATAAAATATGCACCAACACCTAAAACAGCAGCTATGAATAACGCTGAAACAATCCTAAACGCTTTTCTTGCCCGTTCTCTCCGTAGCTTTTTCATCTCTGGAGACAAAGCTTTTTTCTTCTTTACCCTTTTGACTCTCTCTTGTGGAACACTTTCAGGAGCTTGCAATCTTTTTACTCTTTGAGCAGACGGCTTGTCCTGTCTAACAGGTTGATTTTTAACCCTAATTACACCCTCGTTTGTTGTATCGATTACATACCTATCGGGTTTTTTTGAAGTCTTTGGGGTAGGTTTTCTTTTTGGTGATGCCTTAGTGGGTGTTGTGGCACTTCTCTTTGCTTTAGGTGTAGCTTCTTTATATGCAATGTTCGGATTTGTAGTCCTAACACTCGGCTTTGGCTTTGATACAGTGGGTTGATCGGATTTCTTGCTTTGCGGCACTCGCTTAGTATTGTTAAAATACTCTACATTTGAGGGTTTAGCAGAGGGCTTAGAGCTTGTACTATATTTTTTTGTAGCGGTGCTTGCTTCGCTTATATGGTTTGGATTATATGTAATGCCCTTAGTTTTTCTTGGAACAAATTGCGACACATTAGCGGCATTTTTTGAACGTGAAGAACCTGACGCTTTTGCATCAGGCTTTCTCGTAAGGTTTCTTTTGTCGCCGTCTTTACCCAATTAGTTTATCCTCGTTATATTTGCTCCTACCGAGTTCAGCATATCCTCAATTCGCTCATACCCCCTGTCGATAAACTCTACATTATCAACGGTGGTATAGCCCCAAGCGGCTAAGCCTGCAATAACCAAAGCTGCTCCGCCACGCAAATCTTGTGCGGTTACATGAGCCCCCCTTAGGTGTTTTACTCCACGAATTATTGCGGTTCTATCACGCTGAGTTATTACTGCCCCCATTTTAGTAAACTCCGGCGCATGTTTAAAACGGTTTTCAAACACATTCTCTACTATTATACTCGTTCCGTCGGCTACTGTACAGAGTGCAAATAGCAAAGCCTGCATATCTGTAGGGAAACCCGGGTGTGGCAAAGTTTCAATCATTCTAATCTCTTTTAACCTATCCGTTGCAGAGATGTGAACATTGCTCTTGCCAATATCCAAGTTACAGCCTGCCTCTCGCAGCTTCGATAGTGTTGAGGAAATATGCAATGGCTCGATACTCTTAACGTTCAGGTTGCCTCCGCATATAGCCGCTGCGCATAGCATTGAGCCTGCTACAATTCTATCAGAAATTATTTTGTGGTCAACCACATCGGGCACTTCTATATCAAGTTTGCCGTCTATCTCTATGGTAGAAGTACCTGCGCCCGTTACATTAAAGCCCAACTTGCGCATAAATGCCTGCAAATCCTCAATCTCTGGCTCTCTGGCTGCATTCGTTATGATAGTTTTGCCCTTTGCGCCCGATGCCGCCATCATGAGGTTTTCCGTTGCACCTACACTTGGGTAGTCTAAGTGAATAGCTGTACCCTCCATGTTTTCGCCATTGCAAATTATGCTTCCCTCTTCCTCGATAACGCTTACATTAAGCATCTTCAAACCCGATAAATGCAAGCCAATAGGACGGTTTCCTATTTCGCAACCTCCAGGATATACACAGCATGCCTGACCAAAACGGGCAAGTATAGAGCCTAACATAAATATTGATGACCTAAGCTCGCGCGAAAGGTCGGGCGGCATTACGTAGGTTTCGGCCTTTGCCGTATCAACATATAAGGAATCACCTTCAAAATAGTAACTACCTCCAAGCGTCTTCAAAATATTAAGCATATTATTTACATCCGAAATCTTGGGGCAATTCTTTATTCTAACGGTTTTATTGGTAAGCAAGGTGCAAGCCAATATAGGCAGGATTGAGTTCTTCGCTCCGCCGATACTTATTTCACCTTGGATTCTTGTTCTTCCTTCGTTAATCAGCTTTGCCATAAATATCCTCCATCAAAGTGCATTGGTTTATTTAATACTATGCACAGATAGAGGGTTTGTGTTACAATTTTTCGACAATACCCTTCTAAACACGTGTCGGTTCGCAGTCTTTCGAGATGTTTAGAAGCACGCCATAAGCACACATATATATCAATAATGAAGTTCCGCCTGCACTCATAAATGGCAGGGTTTGACCTGTAGAGGGTATTAGATTTACGGAAACCGCTATATTGATAAATGCTTGAATTATAAAAACAAACGAAATTCCTGCGGCAAGTAAACTCCCAAATCTGTTTCTGCATGTTAATGCTATTTTGATTCCCCTATAAAAGATAAACACATATAGCGTTATTAAAAACATTGCCCCAATAAAGCCAGTTTCCTCGCATATTATCGAGAAAATATAGTCCGAATCAGCATAAGGCAAAAACAATAGCTTTTGCTTCGACATACCTAATCCTGTTCCGAACAATCCCCCAGAAGCTATTGCATACAACGACTGTATTGTTTGATAGCCAGTGCCACTTGGGTCTAAAAAGGGGTCTTTAAAACTTGTTAGGCTAGAGAGAGAATCCTGGTCCTTCAGTATCATAAACAATGCGCTCCCAGCACGTGCTACGCCATAAAAGGAAGCAAAGCGCATACGGATTCCGCCCATAATTAACAGCACAACCGCAGTTGCACCTATTATGATTGCGGTAGATTTATTAGGTTGTAGGAATATTAAGCCGCATATAGCACCGATAAGCACAAGCATGGGTAGCACGCCCTTTAAGAACCCAACAATAAAGTTTTTATCCGACATGGTCTTTGGCCGCTTTGCCATAAAGGCAGACATCGCAAGTATCAACGCAAACTTAGCAAATTCTGATGGCTGAAAGCTAACACCGAATATCACAATCCAACGCTTTGCACCGTTTAGGGTTTTTCCGAATAGAAGTACCATGATAAGCAAAGCCAAAGCCGATATAAATATTAGCGGCGTGAGTTTATCAATCAGCTTATGCAGATTTTTGAAGTTAGCTAAGAAAACTAAGCAGACTATACCAAGTATGTACCATACGAGTTGGCTTTTTATCGTGGCAAATGCGCCAGCCTCTTGAATTAAATTACGATAATAGCTCGCAGACAGTATCATAATCAGACCGTAAAGCGATAATCCCAATACAGCGACTAATAATTGAAAGTCGATTCGTCTTTGTACGAGCATGGTTGGAAACTCTGTAACCTTTTCTTTGGGTTTCTCTGGTTTATGCGTTTTCGCTCTTATAGTTTCCATTACATACTCCTTTCTTGTATTCCTTAATCGCCTATTACTACTGATATTAGCCTAGGTGGATATTTATTCGTAAATTTTGCTTACAAGGCACGTACTATATCGCAAAATACCCTACCACGCTCTTCGAAGTCTGTGAACATTCCCCAACTTGCGGCAGCAGGGGAGAGCAATACACTATCTCCCTCGTTTGCCATATCCCTTGCGGCTAATACCATATCTTTTAGTCCTCTGTTTTCAACAACTATATTTCTAAAGCCTGTGCGCCTTGCAGCTTTCAGTATAGCAGGAACATTTATGCCAGAAGCCACAACACCTATTATCTTATCGCCAAATGCTCGAAAAACTGGTGTAAAGTCGCTTTGCTTGTCGTATTCGCCAACACCTAATATCAATACGGTAGGGCGGCTCATGGCTTCAATCGCACGAATAGTAGAATCGGGGTTTGTTCCCTTGCTATCATTAAAATATTGAACGCCATCCTTCTCGCAAACAAATTCAATACGATGTGCAACACCCTTGAACTCACGCAAAACCGTTCGTACGGTTTCAGAATCCACTCCATTGCTCATAGCACAGGCAACACAGCAAAGTGCGTTTTCAATGTTATGCTTTCCGGGAATCAAAAGCTCGGATGTGTGAATTAGCTCGGTTTCTTTCCCTGCATCTTTCCACATAATCTTGTCATCTCGAATAAATGCGCCGCTTTCTAACTCATTTTTCTGTGAAAACCAAACTATTCTAGCCTTAGTTAGCTTAGCCATGCCACGCACACATTCATCATCATAATTTAAAACCGCAATATCATTTTCCTGTTGATTCTCAAATATTCTTTCCTTTGCTGCAACATATTTTTCCATTGTACCGAATCTGTTTATATGGTCCTCGCTTATGTTCAGCATTGCGGCTGTGTTCGCTCTAAAATTCTTTATGCTTTCAAGCTGTAATGCGGCAACCTCTGCTACGACAGTATCGCCTGCTAATATTTCAGAAGCATATTCGGTAATCGGAATACCTATATTCCCTAAAACAAAGGTTTTTCTCCCAGATGCTTTGAAAATCTCGCCTGTAAGTGTTGTTGAAGTGGTTTTGCCGTTTGTTCCGCTAATACATATAAAGTTTGCTTCTTTTGAAGAATAGCGATATCCCAACTCGATTTCACCAATAACCTCGATGCCACGATTTTTAGCTTCAAGGGCAAAGGGCTTGAAGTTAGGAATAGCAGGGCTTAAAACCATCAAATCTACACCGTCAAGCAACTCTATAGGGTCAATCCCAAGCTTCATATCATATTCTATATCGCTTAATGCCTCGGAAAGATTAGGAATCTCACGCTTCATATCGTTCACAATAACTTTGTAGCCATTTTTGTATAGCAATTTAGCACTGCCTATGCCACTTCTTGCCATACCTACCACTAATGCGGTTTTTGTTTTCATATTCCACCCCTGTTTATTTAATACAGCTATTATATAAAAAAGAGCCGTTTGGGTAAAGCTGTGCCAAGCGCCAACTCGAAATCACAGAAAAATACCAAACGGCTTTCTTAGCAAAAATAATTATATGAATGCAAGCAAACATATAAGGCAGGCTATGGTCGTTACAATCATATAGCCGCTTACAATCTTGCTCTCGCAGTAGCCAAGCTGCTCGTAATGATGATGTAATGGAGCCATCTTGAATACACGCTTCTTGTTTCTTAGCTTATAAGAGCCAACCTGCAATATAACAGAAACCCCCGAAGCCACGAAGCAAACACCCATAATGGGAAGCAGGAAAACAGCGCGTGAGGTCAATGCCATTACTGCTATTGCTCCGCCTATTGCCATAGAACCTGTATCGCCCATAAACACCTTAGCTGGGTAGGAGTTAAACCTTAAAAACCCTAAGCAAGCACCTGCAACGGCTGCTCAGAAAATCGCCAAGGAGCCTGTTCCCTCAATCAGCCTGTAGCCTTTTATCGCTGCCGCCTTGCCGATATACAGGAATATTATGCACATTGCCACAGAGTATATAAGAGATACCCCCGATGCCAAGCCGTCTAAACCGTCAGTTAGGTTTACGCAGTTCACAAAAGCTAATATTATGAACATAGCAAACGGTATATAGAACCACGAAATATCCCACTCAACATTTAAAAAGGGTAGGTAGATAAACGTGCCTATCGTATTTTTAAGGTAAATTGCATATACGAGTGCAAACCCAAATTGTGCAATTATCTTTTGATACGCTCTCAAGCCCAATGAGGTTTTAGTTTTGATTTTTATGAAATCGTCTAAAAACCCAACCAAGCCATATACGCACATCACCAAAAGCGCTGGCACTAAAAAGCCAAGATTATCGCCAGGAATTTCCGTTTCTAACCCAAGTAAAGTAGGTAAATAAATCCCTGAAAAGGTAGCTATTACAATCGCAATGATTATCATGAATCCACCCATTGTAGGAGTGCCACTTTTAATTAAATGAGTTTGAGGACCGTCCTCTCTCTCAGTTTGTCCGAATTTTAATCGCTTCAAAGTAGGAATCACGACTGGACCTAATACAAGTACAATCAGTGTAGCGATTAAAAACGTTAGTATGCTTGAGTGCATCTTTTCCTCCGTATAATTCAATCCAAGTTATTGCTTAGTATTGAATTCACAATCTCTTTCTCATCAAAAATTTTCTTCTCGCCATTTATCTCTTGATAGCTTTCATGCCCCTTGCCTGCAAGCACTATGCAATCGTTCTTTTTCGCGTTTTTAAGCGCATATTCTATGGCTTCATAGCGGTTTTCAATCACTATGAACTCGCAACCTGTTTTTTCTACGCCTTCAACAATCATAGCTATAATATCTGAAGGCTTTTCCGTTCTCGGGTTATCAGTGGTTACAATCAAAAAATCTGAAAGTCTGCCTGCAATCTCACCCATTATGGGGCGCTTGCCTTTGTCCCTGTCGCCGCCGCAACCGAAT
>JAAZFD010000061.1 GCA_012511925.1 Clostridiales bacterium | reverse complement strand
GAAAATTGAACAGTTTGTTAATATGATGGAAGAGGTTGCTCAAATAAATCTTGCGCTTAGCTTTGATAATGTTGGCTTGCTTGTAGGAACCGACCGCAAGGAGATAAAAAAAGTGTTGGTTGCATTAGATTGCACTATTGAGGTTGCAAGGGAAGCCATAGCCAACGATTACGACCTTGTCCTTTGCCATCACCCATTGATAAAAGAGCCAATAAATCGCATTCTGCCAGACGAGTACAGCAACTCAGTAATGTATATGCTTATAAGAAATGGAATAGGAATGTTTGCGGCACATACAAACCTTGATGCTGCGAATGGCGGCGTAAACGATGTGCTTGCGAATATTTTTGAGTTGCAAGATGTTGTGGCTGACCCAGTTGAGGGAATCGGGCGTGTTGGAAACCTATGCTCCCCCATTACGCTTGCTAAGCTGATTAAAATAGCTGATGAGCGGCTACAAACCAAATCAAAATGTGTGCCTGCAAACTTTGAGAGCGATTTCGAAAAAATTATCGTAAACAGAGTTGGCGTTTTAGGCGGTTCAGGCGGTGGAGATATTGGCATTATGAAAGCCATGGACGCTGATGTTTTGATTACAGGAGAAATCAAGCATAGCCAAGCAATCGAAGCTGCTACAAAAAACTTGAGCGTAATTCAAGCCGGACACTATGAAACCGAGATGGTTGTGCTAGAACCTTTGATTACTCGTTTACAAAAGTTCAAATCTGGTGTAGATTATAATTTAACGAGTTGCGAATCGTCGTCGTTACGCTAAGCGAAATTTGCGGCCGCTATAATAAAAGGAGGCAAAAATATGAATCTTTTACAACCATTGTGGGCGTACCATGATGCATGTTCAAATATAGCTCGGGTTGAAGCAGAGTTGTCTTCAACTGAAGCGCATAAAAAATTTATTGCACTGCATACTGAATTAACCGATTTGCAGAACAAAAAGAATAAGCTAAGCAGTATTCTCGATAACAGCAATTTGGCTTTAGTTTCTCTTGAAACAGAGTATATCGACTTAGAGAGAAGAGTTCCCATTGAGATTTTTGAGCTTGATAAAAAGCAGAGTTTAGATGATGTTACATCTTCTAAAATC
This sequence comes from Clostridiales bacterium, assembly GCA_012511925.1. Lineage (GTDB taxonomy): Bacteria > Bacillota > Clostridia > Christensenellales > CAG-138 > DUPG01. Next base: position 10,957 of record JAAZFD010000061.1, on the reverse strand, counting down.
AATGAAATCAAAAACAACTTAGACGAGTTGCTACACGACATTAAGATTTTGAAGGCAAAAATTATGAAGCTTGCTGAGAGTATCATTAAGGCTCAAAGCCAACTTCAAGAAACGCTTTCACGCGGAACGAAGGTTTTACGTGCATATAATAAGTGCGGCAGCATTTGCAAAGAAGAGGCTGACTCAAAAGCACCCGAGCTTAAAAAACTTAACGAAGTGAAAAACCAATGTGCTGCAAAGGTTTCTCCCGAGCTTGTGAAAAAGTACGATAGGGTACGTGGAATGCACGCAGACCCATTAGCCGCATTGAACGAAAATAAGTGCAGCGGCTGTAATGTATCATTGCCTACTTCTACCGTTCAAGTGATTGAAGAGGGAAATTCAATAGTCGCTTGCGATAATTGCGGAAGAATACTATACTGTAACTAATAAGAATTCGAGTAAGACATGGGACCGCATGAATAATACATGAGGAAAGTCCGAGCTCCATAGGGCAGAGTGCCGGGTAACGCCCGGTGGAGGCGACTCCAAGGAAAGTGCAACAGAAATAAACCGCCGCTTATGCGGTAAGGATGGAAAGGCGAGGTAAGAGCTCACCGGCGGCTTGGCGACTTGACCGCCCTGTAAACCCCACTCGGTGCAAGATTGGAATGAGAGCATTTAATGGCTGCCCGCTACGCTCTTGGTAATCGCTTGAGTCTATAGGCAACTATAGACCTAGATAGATGGTCCCACTTTGACAGAACTCGGCTTACGGCTTGCTCGAATTCAAAAAAATATGAGGTGCTAAAATATGAAAGAAATCGTAAATTTAACAACCGAAAACGTTAAGGCTATAGGTCCTTATAATTTGGCTGTTAAGGCTAATGGCTTTTTGTTTACCTCTGGAATGATAGGCGTTGACCCCAAAACAAACGAGCTTATGCCTTGCGTTGAAAGTCAAGCAGAGCAGGTTTTTGTTAACCTTGAGAACTTACTAAAGGACTGCAATGTTCCTGTGCAGAATGTTGTAAAGGCAACCGTATTTTTGGCTGACATGGCGGATTTCGCAAAAGTTAATGCTATCTATGCAAAACATTTTTCAACCGATTTTCCTGCTCGTTCATGTGTTCAGGCTTCCGCTTTACCTAAGGGCGCGTTGGTTGAGATTGAGCTTATTGCCGCTTTATAGGAATTATTGTTCGTTTTATTACAATAAATCAGACACTTTTGTTCGGATTTAATATAATTTGATTAAAAACCGTCATTTTTTTACTACCTTTTTTTGGCGAGATAAATGTGGTATACTATTACTATATACAATAAGATAAGTATTTTGGGTGGAACTTGATACAAAAGAGGTGTGCGTTTGGATAGTAGTTATCTGGCGAATAATTTAATAACGTTAGGCTTATGCCCTAAGTATAAGGGATACATATATGTAAGCTATGCTATTGAGCTTGCGTTAAAAAACACGGACAAAAACTTAAGCGTGAACGAAATTTACAGAGAAACCGCAAAGCGATTTGGGGTTAAGCCTGCGGCAATTCAATCGGATATTAGAAAGGTGCTTGAAGGGGCATGGTTTGGCGAAAGCAATCAGTTGATTCGTTTATTATTCTGCGATTGTGATGACACAAAACTCCCTTCTAATGGTGCATTCTTAGGCTTAGTAATTCTCTTTGCAACAAAAACAATGACATTTGATATAGAATAATCACTCCTCGATTCTGTAAGCTATCCTACCATTCACTATTGTATAAAGCGTTTTGGTGAAAACCTCTAAGGGGTTAGCGTCGAAAATTGCAATATCGGCATGTTTACCTACTTCTATTGAGCCAATTTTTTCGAAAGCCTTGCAAGCCCTCGCCGCATTTATTGTGATTGCCGCAAAAGCGTTCTCAAGTTTTACTCCATCCCTAACCGACAATCCTGCTACCATTGGCAGATACTGAATATTCGTTTGCGGATATGCCGTTGAAAGTGCAAAAATCATATTAGTATCCGAAAGCTGCTTTGCAAACTCAAAACCCTTTGACGTTCTTGTAATACAAGGTCCTAACACTATGCAGTCGCTATACTCTTGTATTTCTGCTAACAGCTTTTCGTCAAGCTCCTCGCAATCTCCACAGCCAATAATTGTTGCCATAAAGTTGAATTGCTTGGTTATCCTTAACGCCATCCTAAGTTCTTCAACTGTATTTACATAGAAATATGCAGGCAGTTCTCTTCCTAAGATTGGTCCGTATGCTTCTAAGGTTGGGCTGTCAAAGAAAGCTATGCTATCCTTTTCACGCTTCCTAAGATACGATTTTGCCGCTTGTATGTCGCTCTTTAGCATTGAAGCTCTTAGCGCCAAGTTGCTTTCTTGATTATGTGTGTCGTCTGAAAGCGAAAACTTCATGGCGCAGAAATCACTTACTATATGCGAGTAATCTGTTTTGCCCTGAAACGTGCTTTGTACTTGAGCTGTTTTTATAAGAGCACATTTTCCCCCTACTATATTTCGTGCGAAGGGTGCAACGACTACAGATGTAATGCCCGCTTTTAGGCACTCGTAAAAAACTGGGTCATCATATTTTACAGAGTTAATTACTGAAAGGTTTGGCGTTATCGGGTTTGCAGACATAAACAAATCGCCAATACCATCAGCAACTACACCAACTTGGCAATGAGAATCAATAAACCCCGGAAATACAAAGCAATCAGTCGCATCAATTACATCGTCGGTGCGTTTCGGGGTATAGTCAATGTTTTGTGCGACATCAACTATTACACCATTATCTATTAAAACATCGCCGCCCTCAATATAGTGAGCGCTCATGGGGACTATATGTCCATTCTTTATTAAAAGCATTGCCCTATCCTTATAAATTTCATTATTATTAGTTTGCCTACATTGTAAAGGATTATACAGAAACTGCATAACTAAAGGCTATTTTGCACAAGTTATGGATAACTCTTAAAAGGAATAAATGAGGTAAAAAGAGGTAGAACATGAATAGAAAGAGTCGTAGCTTACTAAACAAGCATAGAGTATTGGTTTGCATTCTTTTAGCGCTTCAAATTGCATTGTCAATACTTATAATTGCAGGTGCGGGCTTTGTATTTTATTGTTTGGGAATAGCCTTTGCTTTGATAAGCATAATAATTGCACTTTGTGTGGCTGGTACGAAATTTCAAGCAGAGTATCGAATCGCATGGATTGCGCTAATTCTGATTCTACCCCTTTTCGGAAGCATAGTGTATCTAATTTATTGGCTTCAGGCTAAGTCCAACAAATTTGGAAAAGCGTTTATGGAAGCTAATAAAAAGGGCAAGACACAGCTTCAAACGAACAATAAATTATCCGAAAACATTGCGCTTTCAAATAAAGCTTATTTTCCTCATGTTAATTATTTAGAGAAAAGTGCTGGATTTCCGCTATACGAAAACACAGCTAACAAATACTTAAAAATTGGCGAAGAATTTTACGCCTCGCTATTGCAAGAATTAGCTAAGGCGAAGAAATACATCTTTATTGAGTTTTATGCGATAAAGGAAGGAAAGATGTGGGACGGCGTTTTACAAATACTCGAACAAAAGGCAAGCGAACACGTTGATGTAAGGATTATTTATGATGATTTGGGCAGCTTCTCGCTTTTCAAAGCAGACTATATAGTGCAATTACATAGTAAACACATAAAAACTGTTGCATTCAACCCCTTAAGACCTATTCTTACCACTGTTCAAAGCTGCAGAAATCATAGAAAATCTGTTGTTATTGACGGAATAGTAGCATATACGGGCGGAATAAATATTGCAGACGAATACATAAACGAGCATGAGATACATGGGCATTGGAAGGATACCGCAATAATGATTTCAGGAGATGGCGCATGGTGCATGAGTGTTATATTTCTTTCGCTATGGTCATTTTGCACAAGTGAAGCGGTAGATTACAGGTCTTTTGAACCAATAGGCGATTTGTTGAACGCATACTCGACTAATGGATATGTTCAGCCTTATTATGATAATCCCTTTGACGATGAGCGTGTTGCGGAGTCGGCATACTTGAATATTATTCAGAGGGCAAAGAATTACTTGTATATCCATACACCCTATTTGATTATTGGCGATACTCTGCTATTTGCACTTTCTCTTGCGGCAAAAAGCGGCATAGATGTGCGGATTGTAACTCCTCATGCTGATGATGTGCGTTTTATGCGCATGGCAACGAGGTCTTACTATCGGCGCTTAGTTGAAGCAGGCGTAAAAATTTACGAGTATGCACCGGGCTTCATGCACTCAAAGCTAATGATTTCTGATGATAATATAGCTGTTATCGGCTCTGTGAATTTAGATTATCGTAGCCTTAATCTTCAACTCGAATGTGGCATTATGCTTTATGAAAGCTCTGAAATTCAGAACATGAAATCGGATTATCTTAACAGCTTAGATTTATGCAATAAGATTACAAAGGATATTTGCGAAACATCTGCATTTGTGCGATTTTTGCAAGGAATCATACGGATATTTTCGCCAATTCTATAAACAACTAATCAGTAAAAGTTTTAAAATTTCCTCTTTGGTTTTTGTGTAATAAATGATATAATACACATATACTGTTTCAAAGAGGTGATACAATTTGGAGAATCCCCTACTGCAATCCTTAGAGGTTGAGCATAGCTTATTAAAACAAAAATATAATAAGTCGTTCGTATGGTTGATTCCATGTGCAGCATTGATTTTGCTTGCCTTAGCATTTGCACAGTATCAAGTTCCCTTTATCATATTACTTTTTTGCGGAATAGTATTTGTAATTATAACTATCGTATTGGCTGTAAAAGCGAGAAAAAGGCTTTCGAATTTCTTTTCTGAAAAGGTCGTGCGTGTTTGCTTTGAGCAGTCCTTCGATAACGCAGTGTATAACAAGAAAATGAGGATTTCAGATAGCGTGGTTTTTGGAACGGGGCTGTTTTCTTCTCATTATTGCGATGAGGTTTCGGGTAGCGATTACGCAAGTGGAACATACAAGGATATTAACTTTGAGCAATCCGACTTAACCTTGGTACATACGGAAACCCATACTGATGGCGAGGGCAATACTCACACCGACCGCAGCATAGTTTTCAAGGGTAGATGGCTTATTTTCGATTTCAAAAAGCCTTTTTCAACAGATTTGCAGTTAATCGAAAAAGAAGTTTCGGGATTTTTCGGTAAGCTATTTAACAAAAAATCAAATGTAGAAACCGAAAGCATTGAATTCAACAATAAATTTACTATCTTAGCGCAAGATGCTCACAATGCATTTTATATTCTTACACCTCATTTTATGGAGTATATAATGAGTACAGAAAACCGAATCAAGGGCAGGCTATACTTTTGTTTTCAAGGCGGAAAGGTGCATGTAGCGGTTCACAACATGAAGGACTCGTTAGAGTATTCATCAAATTTCAAAACAATCGAGGAAATGCAAAGAGTTGCATTGTCCGATATTGCTTTAATAACTGAATTGATAGACGAGTTGCGTCTATGCGATTCTTTATATAAATAATGGAGGTAGAAATATGGGTTGGTTTATTGGAATAGGAGCAGTTGTTTTGATAATACTTGTTTGGTATATTTCAACACTAAACAGCTTGAATCACGCAGTTGTAAAGATTGACGAGGCGAAATCGGGAATCGATGTTGCATTGACTAAGCGTTTCGATTCGTTAACAAAACTGCTCGACGTTACAAAGGGCTTTGCAGAACACGAAGCAAGGGTTATTTCTGAGTCTGTAAAGTTCAGAAAAGGAATGTCTGTTCCGCAAATGACAGAGGCGGCATCACAAATGAGCGATGCTTTCACTCGAATAAACGCTTTGGCAGAAGCATATCCGCAGTTGACCTCTGCGCCTGTGTTCGGCAATCTACAAAGAGAGATAGTCGATGTAGAGGAACATTTGCAGGCGGCTCGTAGGCTATACAACAGCAATGTTTCATCTTACAACATGATGATTGTAACATTCCCTACAAGCATAGTTGCAAATGGCAGAGGAATGACCAAGCGTGAGTTCTTTGAAGCTGAAGCCGCAAAGCGTAGCGATGTTAAGATGCAGTTTTAGAGGAAATGAAGAGATTTGCTCTCACAAGAGGGCGATTTCTTTTTGCAAAAAAAGAAGTGCTAGTATCGTTGCTTGTTTTCTAACTTGGTTTCTATTGCCTAAAAGTTTCACTTTATAGGCGGTAGATTTATTTTCTGTGCTTATACCTATAAAAACAGTACCAACTGGGTTATGTACATCCCCTCCTGCGGGTCCTGCATAGCCTGTTGTGGAAATGCCTATATCCGATTTTGCCGTTTCTCTGATGCCCTTTGCCATCTCAATAGCAACCTGCTTTAATACTGCGCCATAGGCTATTAGCGTATTATTATCTACATTTAGCCTATCGCTTTTAGACTCGTTAGAATATGTAACGCAGCCCTGCAAAAACCAGTTCGAACAATTAGGAATGGAAACGAGCGTGGAAGCAATAAGCCCTCCAGTTATGCTTTCGGCTGTTGCTACTGTTTTGTGCTGCTTTGTTAGGCTTTCTCCTATTTCCTGTGCTACGCAATAAAAGTCCATATTACTCCTTAATAACGGCAATGCAACCTTCCTCAACTCCGAAAGGATTTGCGCCTTGTGCAATTGCCTTGCTAATAGTATCAATTTTCTGCTTTGTGATTCTTTCGTTTGGAAAGACAACAGAAATTCCAGGTGGGTAAAGACCTATTGAATGCTTTGCAAGCCTGTTTTGAGATTCTTTTATAGGAAATAACACAAAAGGGGCTGAAAGCGAATCCCTAACTCTGATAAATTCTAAGCAGTTATGAAAGTTAAGTTTTTTGTATTCGATTGGTTGAGTATTATTGCCTTTCATAGCGTTTAGTGCATCAAGCAATCTATCGTACCAAGTATCTGAATCATAAGGCGTGGTAATTAAAACTACACAATAGCTATCTGACATTTCGGGAAATATTCCAACTTCATTAAGTTTTTTCTCTATATCGTAGCCAGAGTTCGCAAAGGGTTTTGCTAAAATGCAAAGTCGAGTAATATCAATATCCTGTGCTGAAGCAGGCTTTTCAATCAGCGGTATATTGCACGATAAAAGCTGTTCTCTAAACCTTTGTATGCGTTTGCAATGCTTGTCCCAAAGGTTTTTTGCCTCCCCTACCCCATGCTCTATGCTCAAAATTATTGGATATGACGGGCTTGTGGTTTGCACCATGTTAGTAGCGTTTTGAATGCTGTCTTGACTTAGCTTCTCCGAATTTGATAGCAATATTGCACTTTGATTCAATGCGGCTAATGTTTTGTGCGTACTAACTGTGCAATAATCGCAATGCTTTATTGCAGGGATTGGCAAATAGTTTGAAAACGGGAAATGAGCTCCATGGGCGGAATCTACAAACAATATTGCACCGTACTCATGAGCGATTTTGGATATTTCCTCGATATTTGCACACATTCCATAGTAGTTTGGCGAGGTAATGAAAACCGCATCAATTTTCTTATGATATTCAAACGCATTTTTAATTGAATTTGGGGTTACGACTCCGCAAAGCTCGTCTTCTGGGTTTACCCCCACTATTTCAGCACCCGAAAGCAAGCAAGCATTCACAAAAGAGCGGTGGCAATCCCTACCTACTAAAATTTTCGGGGCATCGAATTTCTCTGTCAATGCAAGCATAAAGGCAAGAATACCAGCAGTTGAGCCATTAACCAACAGATTTGCGTATTTTGCACCGTATTCCTTTGCGCATAGGTTTTGAATTTCCATAATGCCTGCGTTGGGACAGCTTATGTTATCCGAAAAATCAAGCTCGGTAATGTCATAATCTGAAAGTGCGCCCTTATGCCCAGGCATGTGAAATCTTGCAGGGTCGCTTTCTATGTATTTTTTGATTCTTTCACGCAGGCTCATATTCTCAAAAATTTTAGCTTTGAATCCTCTATCTCAATTTTTACGGTGTCTCCGGTTTTTATTGCTTTTTTCAATATTTCCTCCGACAAGCCATTCTCAACATATTGTGTAATAGTGCGCCGCAAAGGTCTCGCGCCATACTGCTTATCATAGCCAATTTTCGCAAGCCATTCGGCTACATCATCATTAATTATTAGCTTTATACCCTTGATTAATAGCCTTTCGCAAAGAGAATTTAGCATAAGTTTGGCTATTTTCGCCGCATCCTCAAACTCTAACTTATCGAATACAATTATTTCGTCAACCCTGTTCAAAAATTCGGGTTTGAAAACATTTTTTAGTTCTTTTAGCGAATCATCCTTAAAAACGCTTTCGTTGATTTCATTCGTTCCAAAACCAATGGCTTTGATTTTTGTAGTGTCGTGCATTCCCGCATTCGAAGTCATAATTATTACGCAGTTGCGAAAATCAACTACTCGACCTTTCGAATCGGTAAGCCTGCCATTGTCTAACACTTGTAAGAGAATATTGAACACATCGGGGTGTGCCTTTTCTATTTCGTCTAAGAGCAGTACGCTGTAGGGTTTCTTATACATCAAGTCGGTTAGCTGACCGCCCTCCTCAAATCCAACATAACCAGGTGGCGGACCAGTTAGCTTTGAAACGGAATGCGCCTCCATGTACTCAGACATATCAAGCCGCAAGGTAGCATCCTCATCTGCAAACAATGCCCATGCTAATGCCTTTGAAAGCTCTGTTTTGCCTACACCTGTAGGACCTAAGAAAATGAATGAGCCGATAGGACGGTTGGGGTCTTTTAGCCCTGCACGTGCTCTTCTAAGCGCATGACAAATAGACTTTATTGCCGCATCTTGACCGATGATTCGAGAGAAAAAAACGTTCTCAAGATTCAAGTAACGCTCTGCTTCCTGCTCTGTAAGTCTACCAGTGGGTATGCCTGTCCACTCATTTACAACTTGTGCGTTTTCCTCTTCTGTTACAAACAATTCTACTGAATCGTTTTTCAGTTCCCAAGCCAACTTCCGCTTATTTATTTCTTCACGCAGGCCTTGCTCTTCATCTCGAATTGCCGCAGCGTGTTCGTAATCTTGCCTATCTATTGAGATTTGCTTTTCGATTATTAGTTTGCTTATCTGCGCCTCAATATCTTTAATGCCATTTGGTTGCGAAAGCGATGAGAGCTTAACCTTGCTTGCGGCTTCGTCCATAATGTCTATTGCTTTATCGGGCAAAAACCTATCCGTTATATACCTTGCAGACATCTCAACTGCTGCGTTTATTGCATTGTCTGTGATTTTTACATGGTGGTGTGCTTCGTACTTTTCTCTGAGTCCTAAAAGAATTTGTTTTGATTCTGCAATTGTGGGTTCGCCAATCATAACAGGCTGAAAGCGACGCTCTAATGCCGCATCTTTTTCGATGTATTGTCTATACTCGTTGATTGTGGTTGCGCCAACGACTTGGATTTCGCCCCTTGCAAGTGCAGGCTTTAGAATGTTTGAAGCATCGAATCCGCCTTCTGAAGAACCTGCGCCTACGATTGTGTGAATTTCGTCTATAAATAGAATTGCGTTTTTGTCTGCCGAAAGCTCATCTATCATAGATTTTAGTCGTTCTTCAAAATCGCCCCTGTATTTTGTGCCTGCAAGCATAGCGGTAATGTCGAGTGAATAAATACGCTTATTTCGCAAAGCATCTGGCAAGCGATTGTTAATAAGGCGGTCGGAAAGCCCCTCTATTACGGCGGATTTTCCAACGCCAGGGTCGCCTATCAATACAGGGTTGTTTTTTGTTCGCCTGCACAATATTTGAATTATTCGCTGAATCTCCGTTTCCCTGCCTATAACGGGGTCTAACTTACCTTTTTTAGCTTGTAGGGTTATGTCTTTGCAGAATCTCTTGAGTGCGTTGGAGTTTGTTTGTGGTTCGTGGTTTTCCTTCATGCTTTCCTCTGCCTCAATGTGCGGTACGTGGTTGTTAGAAATGCGCTCTCTTAGCTCAAACAAATCTACATTTAATTCGGCTAAAATGCGAGCCGCGGTAGATTTTTTATCACGTAAAATGGCAAGGAGTATATGCTGGGTGTCAATCAGTTCGGAATTATGCTCACGGGCTTCGTAGCTGCTCCATTCAAGAATTTTATTCGTGGCAGGAGTGTTTCCAAAGGCGTCTGTGAAGTGGTAATTTCCCTTGCCTATAATCGTTTCAGCACTTTTTGCTACATCTTCTTCACTAATGCCAATCAAAGCAAGTGCCGCAAGACCATCACTCTCTTGAATCAAGCCTATAAGCAGGTGCTCACTGCCTACATAATTATGCCCCAAATCCTTTGCGGCTTGCTGTGCCAAAGCTAATGCCTTTGAAGCTGCGTTTGTATATCTATCGAATTTTCTACCGAAATTTCCGTTTGTCTTTTCCATTCTTCCTCCGTTAGCTTACAGTTTGATTATATAGGACAACTGTCCTTTAAGCAAGGGTATTGTTGACACCAAGAATATCAACGGGTATAATGGAAAACAGTATTTCGAAAAGAGGTATATAATGAACGATTTTATATTGATGACTGATTCTTCCTGCGATTTGCCATCAGAAATGTATGGCGAGCTTGACTTACATTACTTGCCCTTATCATTTCACCATAATGATGAGGTTTTTAAGAATTACCATGATGAGCGCGAGATTAGCTCTAAAAGTTTTTATGACCAAATGCGCAACGACAAAACCTTCAAAACTTCTGCGATTAACATAGAAGACTTTACAGCTGTTATTGAGCCTTTTTTGAAGGATGGCAAAGATGTGTCGTATGTTGGCTTTTCATCCGCTTTAAGCAGTACATATAGCGCTGGTGAAACCGCTGCAAATGAACTGAAAGAAAAGTACCTCGATAGAAAGATTTATACTGTTGACTCGAAATGTGCTTCATTAGGTCAAGGCTTGCTCGTTTACTTGACGGCTAAGCAAAAGATGCTTGGAAAGTCTATAGAAGAAATTCGTGATTTCGCCGAAGATACGAAATTAAAGG
>JAAZFD010000009.1 GCA_012511925.1 Clostridiales bacterium | reverse complement strand
GCCGAAACAGGCGCAGGTCAGCACGGCGTGGCGTTGGCTACTGCGGCGGCGTTTTTCGGACTTGAATGCGATGTGTATATGGGCGAGGTGGATATTAAAAAGCAGGCGCCAAATGTGGCTAGAATGAAAATATTAGGAGCGAATGTTATTCCCGTTACCCATGGCTTGAAAACGCTTAAAGAAGCTGTTGATGCTGCATTTGAGGGCTACATGAGGGAATACAAGCATTCTATTTACTGCATAGGCTCGGCTGTGGGACCGCATCCTTTTCCCATGATGGTGCGTGATTTTCAGCTTGTTGTGGGCATAGAAGCGAGGGAGCAATTTGAAAGTATGACAGGAATGCTGCCCGATGCGATTTGCGCTTGCGTGGGTGGCGGTTCTAATTCGATTGGATTTTTCCTGCCGTTCATAGACGACCCTGTGGAGATTTGCGGAATAGAGCCCTTGGGCAAGGGAACGCAGGTTGGCGAACACGCAGCAAGCATCACATACGGCACAAAGGGCGTTATGCATGGCTTTGAGAGCTTGATGTTGCAGAATCAAAAAGTTGGCGAGCCTGACCCTGTGTATTCGAATGCAAGTGGACTTGATTATCCGTCAGTAGGACCCGAACACGCATTCCTGCACGACTTAGGCAGGGTGAATTACAGTGCCGTAACCGATGATGAGGCTATCGAGGCTTTCTTCCTGCTTAGCAGATTGGAGGGAATCATTCCTGCGATTGAGAGCGCTCATGCACTTGCAGGTGCTTTGAAGTTTGCACGGAACAGCGATTATGGCTCAATTCTTGTGAACCTTTCGGGCAGGGGCGATAAGGATTTAGAGTATATAATTGAGAGGTATGGGTATGGGGAGGGCGTTCACGCCCAGTGAAATTGGTTTTTAAACCAGTGATATTGCCTACGGGAGTGATATTACGGAGAAATAAACATTTTTCGATAGTGATATTATTTTTCTATGAAAAATTGTTTGGCAATAAATGGTTTTTTGCGGTTCAGTGGTCTAAACCGTTCTTAATCATTCATCTAAAAGCGGGAGGATAGCAAAATCCTCCCCTACGATATTGGTTATATTTCGTTGTTTGTTGGTTTTAATCGTATCGTATGTGCTGGCGACCGCTGGTCGCCCCTTCGGCGTGTGGCGTATACTCGCCAAAGTCGAATATCACTGCCGTAAGGCAATTTCGCCTTGCGTAGCAAGATAACCATGTAGGCGATTCATCGTGAGCAAGCAAAAAAGGCAACCCTTTCGGGTTGCCTTTTCTATATGTTTGCTCACTTAGGTCCTGCATCCACAATATGTTTTGGCATATTATCATACTTCTTAAAGTTCTGCACAAAGCGAGAAGCCAAGTCTGCAGCCGTTTTATCATACTCCGCCTTATCCGCCCACATATCACGAGGGCGCAATACTTCCGAGGGAACGTCTTTCACAGCTTTTGGAACGAACACATTGAACACTTTATCGAGTTCAAATTCGCCACGCTCAAGCTCTCCGCTTAACGCCGCCGTAACCATAGCGCGTGTATGCTTAATGCTCATACGCTTACCAACGCCGTATTTTCCGCCTGACCAACCAGTGTTAATCAAATAAACATGAGCGTTGTGCTGCTCTATGCGCTTGCCAAGCATTTCTGCATATACAGACGGATGTAGGGGCAAAAATGGTGCTCCGAAGCAGGTTGAAAACGTTGTTTGCGGCTCAACTATTCCACGCTCGGTGCCTGCCAATTTGCTTGTATAGCCCGAAACAAAGTGATACATAGCCATGTTTTTATCCAACTTAGAGATGGGAGGCAAAACTCCGAAAGCATCAGCCGTTAAGAATATAACCGTATCGGGATGTCCGCCAACACCGGGAATCACACAGTTACTAATGTACTCAACAGGGTAGCCTGCTCTTGTGTTTTCGGTGATTGACTTGTCGTTAAAGTCTAACTCCCTTGTTTCTTCGTTCATTATTACGTTTTCAACCAATGTTCCGAACTTAATAGCATTGAATATATCAGGTTCGTTAACTTGCGAAAGGTTGATGCACTTTGCGTAGCAACCGCCCTCGAAATTGAAAATTCCCTTTTCGCTCCAACCATGCTCGTCATCGCCAATAAGCTGTCTGTTGGGGTCTGCCGAAAGAGTGGTTTTGCCTGTTCCCGAAAGTCCGAAGAACAGCGCCGACTTGCCGTCATGTCCGATATTTGCCGAGCAGTGCATGGGGAAAACATCATGCTTTGGCATCAGATAATTCATAACCGAGAATACGCTTTTTTTGATTTCGCCTGAATACTTGCTTGCGGCGATTAGCACCATTTTCTTTTCGAAGTCAACGATAATTGCAGCATCAGAGTTTGTGCCGTCAATTTCGGGAACCATAGAAAGCCCCGGAGCGCAAATAACGGTGAAGCCGGGTGCAAAGCTCTCTAATTCTTGTGCAGTTGGGCGAATGAACGCTTGAGTTGCGAACAAGCATGAGCTTGCATATTCGCAAATAACACGAATGGGTAGGCTGAATTTCTTGTCTGCGCCTGCAAAGCCATCGAATACGTAAAGCTCGCGATTCTGCAGATAGCCTGTGATGCGTTTGAATATTGCATCTGCTTTTTCGCGGGATATAGGAACGTTTACCTTACCCCAATCAATTTCGTTGTGAACATCAGCCGTGTCAACAACGAAGCGGTCGTTTGGAGAACGGCCAGTGTACTTGCCTGTTTTGATTATCAAAGCGCCAGTTTTAGACAGCTTGCCCTCGCCATTTATAATTACGTGTTCTACGAGTTCGGCTGGGTTTGCGTTCTTAACGATTTGCTTAGCGGTGATAATTCCGAGCTTTTCTAATTGACTCTTAATCATTTTAATCCTCCACAGTGATATTTAACGCCACTACCTGTAGGCTACTATGTAAATTATAGCCCTAAAGGAATATTATTTCAATGATGGAATGGAAATATACTAAATATTAGTTATTATGAAAACGCGTGAAATCCTGCTACGCAGGGTGAAATCTTGCTTTCGCAAGGTGAAATCCATTCCTTCGGAATGGGTTAAATCCACTGCGGTTGATAGGAGAGGCACGACAACATACCTATGTCCTACACAAATCACTTACCTATGTCCTACACAACATCAATCGTCAATCACTAACCACTAATCCCTATCCCCTAATCTATTTCCGCCAACCATTGCCTTACAACCGCATCGCTTGGCATAAACAACCCATTGCGTGGCGAAACAGAAATAACTGTCGCCTGTGGTCCGTCTGGCAGACAAGAGCGCTTAAACTGGCTCGCAAAAAAGCGTTTATTGAATGCAATCAGCCACTTCTTGATTTCATCGGGAGAAAACTCGTCTTCAAAGGCTTTTAAAGCCAAGTCAAAAACCTTTTTAGGCGAAAAATGATTATTCAACACATGGAATATAAAAAAGTCATTCAAATCATAAGAGCCTATCAGATTTTGCGTTATCTGCACAATCTCGCCGCCCCCAGGGAGCAATTCAGGACTTATAGGCGTTTCTAAAATATCGTACAGCACCGCTTTCAGTTCGCTATTATTATCAGCAAATGCCTTAACCATGGCTTGCATAAGCGTTTTCGGAATAGAGCCGTTCACGCCATACATACTCATGTGGTCGCCATTATACGTGCAAAAGCCCAGCACCAACTCGGACAAATCGCCTGTTCCAACCACCAAGCCGTTCTCGGCATTTGCCAAATTCATCAGCACAAGCGTGCGCATTCGTGCCTGTGCGTTCTCAAAAACTACATTTTTGTTTTTAAAATCGTGGTGAATCTCTTTTAGATGTTGAGTAACGGAATCAGATATGTCAATTTCCTCAAACCTAACCTTTAGAAGCTCACAAAGCCTTTTTGCGTTTCCCCTCGTGCGATTGGAAGTGCCAAAGCAGGGCATTGAAATTGCATGAACGAAATCAGCGCTTTTCCCCAATATCTCTGTGGTTTTAACGCAAACCAGTATTGCAAGCGTAGAATCCAACCCGCCCGAAATGCCCAGCACAAGCGATTTTGCGTTTATATGCGAAGCTCTGTGAGCTAAACCATGCGCTTGTATGTTTATTAGCTCGTTTGCATCAGAAATAGAAAAGTTATCGGGTATAAACGGCTTTTTTGTAAGCACGTTCTCGGCTTTTTCGAATAATTTTGGCTCGCCTGCTTTCGGATTGCTTTCTATCTCTGCAACCGCCATAATATTTTCAAAGGGCTTGCATTCGGCTAATAGCTCTCCGCTTTCGAAAACTAAGCATTGACCCGAATACACAAAATCGGTTGTAGACTCGCCCATGCCTGCGTTTGCGTAGATAATTGTTTTATTTTTTGAACTCAAAGCGGTTTTTCGTGTTTCTGCACTGCGTAAAAT
>JAAZFD010000008.1 GCA_012511925.1 Clostridiales bacterium | reverse complement strand
GCTCAACTATTCATTGGAGAATATCAGATTGGCGCAATTTCGGAGCTTCCTTCTGGAATTACGGCAGAGCAATCAGCAACTGGGATTCATCCGCATCTGGCATTTTAGGCTCTTATGCTTTATCCGCCTTATACGGTCAGTTTCTCAGGCTGGAAACGGGAGATTATACGATTTTCTCGCATATACTCGATTATTATCAGAGCGCTCAAGGCCCAACCGCTAACCTTGCTATTGAAAGCGGAGCAGCAGGAACTGTTTTTGACGGTATGCGCGCAACGGAGATAAATGCGAGCTTTAGAATTGCACTAAACTTCAAGTCGGCATTCGGTTTGTATGGCTTCCATGATGACAATGCCTATTCAACTCTTATGCCTATGCTTACCACCAGACCAACTATTTCGGCAGCAGTTGGCGGTGCGGTAACTATTAAACCTACAGACGGAATCTACGACCCATCACTTTACACCACAAGCGATAGCTTTGTGGCATATTGTATCAAGTATAAAAATGTTGAGATGAGCAATACACTTTTCGGCTTTAGCGGTGAAGATTGGGTTACTATCAATCCCGATAATGGCAAGGTTGAAAATAGGCTTGCTACAGCATTCAGCGACAAAAAGGTTATTGCATCAGAGATTTACAACGATTATGTTTATGGTTTTACACTCGATAAGGCTTTCATAATGCATCATCTCGATATGCAACCAACTTTCTTTGATAAGAGCGTTGAGGTTTACGATATGAGCTATGATTACAGCTCGAATACTATGTATGTCTTGGGCAAGGTTGGTACATCTAAGCATGGATTGTACTCGATGAACCTTGAGACTTGCGCACTTACTCTTTTAAAAGAAATCGATTCCACTGGTACACCAATTTCTATTACCTTTGACAGCAACGGCAAGCTATATGTGCTTACAAGCGAATCGGGCAATGGCGTTTTGTGCGAGATTAACAAAGGCACAGGAAAAGCTACTAAAATCGGAAACACAGAATTGACGATTGCCTATACTCAATCAATGAACTACGACCACGATAATGGCATTTTGTACTTGGCGAGTTCATCTGCACAGGGCAAGGGCTTGCTTGCTATTCTAAACACCGATAACGGCTTTGCGTTCATAATAAGAAGCAGCATAGGCGAGGTTAATGGCTTGTATAGCATTCCTACCTATATAAGCAATCCTTCTGCGAGGTATCTTTCATACAGAATCACAGGCGGTGCTGCTACGATTACAAATTGCTCAAAGAATGCAGAGGGTGTTATCACTATTCCCAATACCGTTCAGGGCTACCCCGTTACTGCGATTGCTTCATCAGCATTTAGCGGTTGTTCAGCGATTACCGAAGTAATGATTCCCGATAGCATAAAAACTATTGGCGCAAGCGCATTTGCCGCTTGTGTTGGGCTAAAATCAATTCAAATTCCTAAGTCTGTAACTTCAATCGATAGTTCAGCTTTTTCGGATTGCGTAAACCTTACAGCAATAAATGTTGATGCGAACAACCCTAACTTCAGCACGCATTTGGGTTCGGTTTATAACAAGAACCGCACAACGCTATTGATTTGCCCTGCCGGCTTTACAGGCGAATTTTCAGTTGCGCCCGAAACCATGACTATAGGTTCTTCGGCATTCAAAAATTGCTTAGGCGTTGCTAAAATTACGCTATCAGTTCAAACGATTGAGGCAAACGCATTTTTCAACTGCAAAGGGCTTGTAGAGTTAGAGTTGCTTAGCGGATTGAAAACCATTGGCGATTCGGCATTCAGAAACTGTATTGCACTTGAGGAAATCGCAGTTCCCGATTCTGTTACAACGATAGGTGCAAACGCTTTCCGTGATTGCAGTTCTGCTACAAGCGCTACCCTACCCGAAAACCTAACAAAGATATCTGATTATCTTTTCACGAATTGTACAAGCCTGCAAAGCATTGAGCTTCCTAAGGCTTTAGATGAAATCGGAGCGTATGCGTTTAATAAATGCACGAGTATGCAAATCATTGAGATTCCCGAAAACGTAACCACAATTAAGAATTATGCTTTCAATGCAAGTTCATTATTGCGTGGCGCACAGTTCTTAGGCGATGCACCAAATAGCTTTGGCACTAAGGTGTTTGACGGATGCTCACCCATGTTTACTATCTATTATGATAAAGCAAAAGTGGGTTGGACTTCGCCTACTTGGAACGGCTATAAAACAAGCACAGACGAAATGCCTACATACATTTTAGGCGATGCGAACTGCGATAACCTTGTAAACACAGGCGATGCAGTATTGATTTTGAAACACGCTGCTGGAATGATGTCATTGCAGGGCAATAGCTTTTATGCTGCAGACTTCAACCTCGATGGCAAGGTGAACACCGGTGATGCAACGCTTATACTTGTAAAATGTGTTGCGTAAAAGCAGAGTAAAAAAAACGGGGGCGTAAGCTCCCGTTTTTTTGTTTTTGCGACATAATTCAACTTATTTCTATCCCCCTTGTGAATTGACAATTCATCACAGTTGGTTTATACTTAATATGCTAATTAAAAGGGAACTTTTTGCTTTTATGGCTAATTAACAACTAAAGGTAGGATAGATATGACAAGTTTTGAAGCGATAAGAAAGTTATTTTCTGAGGAATTGGGAATTCCCGAAAGCAAAATCACATTGGAATCTAAGGTTATAGGCGATTTAGGCGCAGACTCAATCAATATGATAGAGATTGCATCAGTTATCGAGGAAAAATACTCGGTTGAGATTCCCGAGGAGATGCTTAGCAATATGAAAGCTCTCACAGTAGGCGAGATAGTTTCTGCTATTGACGAGCTGAAAGGTTAATTGTGCTTCAAATAGAAAGATTTGAAAGTTTAATCGGCTTTTCTTTCTCAGATAAGGCGCTTCTTCAAACTGCCCTTACGCATAGTTCCTATACTCTAAAAAATCAAAGCATACCCAACAACGAAAGGTTAGAGTTTTTGGGCGATTCAGTTCTAGAGCTTTGCATGAGCGAAATTCTTTACAAGCGTTTTAGCAATGTTGACGAGGGCGCTTTGACAAGGGCACGTGCTAAGATTGTGCGAGAGTCAACTCTATATGAGATTGCAAAGCGTATTGGTGTTGGAGAGTTTCTTTTTATGAGCCCGGGCGAAGAATCGACAGGCGGCAGGGACAAACCTTCAATACTTTCTAATGCACTTGAAGCAATTATTGGCGCAATTTTTCTTGATAGCAACCTTGATGGTGCTAAGGACTTTATTACTAAGTTCTTTAATATCGAAGAGGCGCTTGTGAATGCCGATAACAAGGATTACAAAACCTTTTTGCAGGAGTTTGTTCAAGAAAAGCACATGGGTGAAATTCGATACGAGGTTGTGGAAACTACAGGCCCCGTTCATAAACTCGAATTCACATTAAGGGTTATTATTGCGAATAAGCCCTACGGAACAGGCAAAGGAAACAGCAAGCTCGAAGCGGGACAAAATGCCGCAAAAAAAACGATTGAAATGTTGAAGGGTGCTAAATAGCAAATGCGACTTGTAAAATTAGAGCTTAACGGTTTCAAATCGTTTGCGAAAAAAACCGAAATAATATTCGACCAAGGAATTACCGCTATAGTAGGTCCTAATGGCTGTGGAAAAAGCAATGTAGCCGATGCGATTCGCTGGGTTTTGGGAGAGCAAAGCGCAAAAACGCTTAGAGGCGCACGCATGGAGGATGTTATTTTTGCAGGTACAGCCACACGCAAGCAACAGGGCTATTGCGAGGTAACCCTTGTTTTTGATAATACCGACGGCAAATTACCAATAGATTTTACAGAGGTTTCGCTTACACGCAGGGTTTTTCGTTCGGGTGAAAGCGAATATTGCATTAACAACACAAACTGCAGACTAAAGGATATTCACGAGCTTTTGAGGGATACCGGCTTAGGCAAGGAAGGCTATTCTATCGTTGGGCAAGGCAAAGTTGAGGAGATTCTTTCAAACAAATCGAGCGAGCGCCGGAAGGCTTTTGAGGAAGCTGCTGGCATTATGAAATATAGGGTCAGAAAAGAAGAGGCTTGCAGAAATTTAGAGAACACACAAACCAACTTAACGAGGTTAAGCGATATTCTTTTTGAAATCGAAGTACGCTTAGAGCCATTGAAAGAGCAAAGCGAAACTGCCGCCGAGTATTTGCGTTTGCGTGATGAATTGAAAGAGCTTGAAATCAATCTGTTTCTATATCAGCACGACAAAATTATCGAGCGCAGCAAGAATATAAACGAAACTATTGCACAGCTTAAAGGCGAAATCGCAGAGATTGAGGAACAAAGACTAATCACAAATACGGATTGCGAAAAGATTGAAAGAGAAGAGAAGGAAATCTCCGAAAAACTTTCAGCCTTACACAGCGAGCTTATGTTGATGACCGCAGGTGTAGAGAAACAGCTTGGCGAAATCAATATTTTAGATGAGCGCATTTTGAACTCTGAAAAAGAGCGTGAAAAGCTACTTGAACGTATTAAGCAGAATACCGAGCATAAGGCGACATTAAGCGAGATGCTTTCAACGCATGATGGTTCATCTGTTGAGCGTGAAGAAGTTTTGAATGCTTTGCGTGAGGAGCGGGACAATATTCAAAAAGAGATTGTAAAGCTAAATATCGAGGTTATGGAAAAAGAGCAGGCGGTTGAGGACTTAAAGAATTCAATTATCGATGCCATGAACCGAATAAGCGATGCAAAAAGCAATATTTCAAGGCTTAACGCAAACAAGGAGTCGCTATTAGAAAGAAAAGACGAGATTAAAAATTCTAATGAATCCTATGCCTTAAAGGCTATTGAGCTTACAGAGGAGCTGAAGCAAGCCCAAAATGAGTTAGGCGAGCTGAAAAACGAACTTGAAAACGATTCAAAGGCGCTTGATTTGGCTTCAAAGGCTGTAAACGAGTGCAATTACAATCTAAATAAGAAGAACGATGATATAAAGGCTTTAGAGCAAACAATCGAGGGTATGCGTTCGAGAATCAATGTTTTAACCGAGATGAAGCGCGCGCATGAGGGCTATTACCTTAGCATTAAAAAGCTGATGCAGGATGCAGAGCGAAATTCTGCGCTTTCTGATAATATCGAGGGGGTTGTTGCAGAGCTTATCAGCGTTCCTGAAATCTATGAGAACGCTATCGAGAACTCGCTTTCCTCTGCATTGCAAAACATTGTAACGCCTACGGAGCAATCGGCTAAAACCTTGATTCACTATTTGAGAGAGAAAAACTACGGCAGAGCAACATTTTTGCCAATTACCTCTATGCGTCCTAAAACGCTTACGAGGGAAGAGCGCAACGCAATAAATGTTGATGGCTGCTATGGCGTTGCTTCCGAACTAATAGATTACGATCCGAAATACAAGAATGTTGTAGAAAATCTTTTGGGCAGAACGATTATCGTTTCAGATTTAGATGTTGGTATTCTGATTAACAAAAGGGTCGGACAAACCTTGAAAATAGCAACCACTGACGGAGATATTATAAGCCCTGGCGGTTCTATGACAGGTGGTAGCAACACGAAAAAAGAATTCAGCCTTTTAGGTAGAGAGCGTGAATGTATCGATTTGTTGGGGCTTTTAGATGAAAAGCGAAAACAGCTTAATTCTCAAAAGGTTGCAAGAGAGGATATAGTCAAACAGCTTGAAAAGGCGAATTTAATGGTTTCTGAATGTGTGAGAAATCGCCATGCAACCGAAATCAAAAACGCTCAACAGGTTGACAAGGTTGATATTATTTCACAACAGCTTGATAAGCAAAACGAACAGGTTGAGCATTCGGAAATTGAATTGCAACGCATTTCGGATAGCATAATAGACATAGAAGCGCAGATAAAGTTAGGCTACGAATCGCAAGAGGAGTTTGACTCTAATAGGAATATAACTCAAGAGGATGTAGGCAAAGAGCAGGCGGTTCTTAACAGAATGCGAAATACGCTTACCCAACTAAACGAGAAGCATACCGAATTAAAGATAAGGGTTGTTTCGCTGGAAAAGGATTCAGATTCTCAACTAAACGAGCAGAAGCGATTGGCTAAGGATTTGAGCGCTACTATTGCCATGTTGGACATTGACGAAAAGGCAGTATCGCAGCTTGAAATCGAGAAGCAGCAGTTAATCGAATCAAAGGCACAAAAGGTTGCGGAGTTGGGTAATCGTAAGACTATAAATGACGATATTCAAACGCAATATTCCGAGCTTGAAAAAGCAAGGGAAGCTATGAACAATACGCTTAGCAAGTACCGCAACGAGCGAGAAAGCTATAGTGAAGCGCTTAACGATAAGCGAGAAAAGCTATACAAACAAGAGGTTGCCCAGAATAAATGCGAGGTTGATTTAACCTCAATGCAGGACAAAATTTGGCAGGATTACGAGCTTACCTACGAAAATGCGCTTGCTTTCCGTAGGCAGATTGCAGTTACCTCTTCGCACCAACAGGCAGACGAGCTAAGGCGCGCAATTCGTGAGTTGGGCGATATAAAAGTGAATGCAATCGAGGATTATCGTGATTTGTCCGAGCGTTATAGCACATTGAACTCACAATATGAGGATTTGAGGCGAGCTGAAATCGATTTGATGAAGCTAATCGAAGAGTTAACAAGCACCATGGAGGAAAATTTCAAGGAGAAGTTTGAGCTTATTCGTGAGAACTTCAAGCTTGTTTTTGTTGAGCTTTTCCAAGGCGGCAGTGCTGATTTAGCTTTGGCAAACGAGGACGATGTTTTGAATTGTGATATAGAAATATTAGCGCAAATACCCGGCAAAAAGCTACAAGGGCTTGCCCCATTATCAGGTGGAGAGCGTGCGCTAACCGCCATAGCTTTGCAGTTTGCTATTTTAGGCTTGAAGCCAACGGCATTCTGCTTGTTAGATGAGATAGACGCATCGTTAGACGAGTCGAATGTTACACGCTTTACGGATTACTTGCAATCCTACGCTAAAAAGACGCAGTTCATTCTGATAACTCATAGAAAAGGCAGCATGGAGGCTTGCAATGCACTTTATGGAATCTCCCAACAGGAAAAGGGAGTTTCAAAGGTGGTTTCTGCAAGGATAGGAAATTTTGCCGCAGAGGCATAATAAAATAATAATTCAAGGAGAAAAAATTGGATAAACTAAAAATAATCCCCTTAGGGGGTATAGGTGAAATAGGCAAAAACATGACCGTTATCGAATATGGCAATGATATTGTCGTGATTGATTGCGGACTAAGCTTCCCCGATGAGGATATGTTGGGAATAGACTTGGTAATCCCCGATATGGCATACTTGGAAGCTAACATAGAAAAGCTTCGTGGCTTTTTAATAACGCATGGGCATGAGGACCACATAGGCGCACTACCCTACGCTTTGAAAAAACTCGATGTGCCTGTGTTCGGAACTGATTTGGCAATCGCTTTGATACAGAACAAGTTAGATGAGCACAATATAACTCATGCAAAGCTAAAAACTATTCAACCAAGCGATATAATCGAGTTAGGCTGTATGAGCGTTGAATTCATAAAAACAAGCCATTCAATACCCGGTGCTGTGGCATTGGCAATCACTACTCCCGTTGGTGTAATAATTCATACAGGAGACTTCAAAATGGACTTTACACCCATGGACGGCGAACCCATAGACATAGCAAGATTAGCGGATTATGGAAGTTGTGGAGTATTGGCGCTATTATCCGATAGCACAAATGCTGAATCACAAGGCTATACTCAAAGCGAGATGGAAATAGGCAAGACATTCGAGCATTATTTTGATAGGGCAAAGGGCAGAGTGATAGTCGCTTCATTCGCTTCTAATATTTATCGTATTCAGCAGGTGGCAGAGGTTGCAATAGCGCATGGCAGAGTAATATGCCTTCAAGGCAGAAGTATGTTGAGTATATGCTCGATTGCAAAGAAACTCGGCTACCTTGATATACCCGATGAGCATATCGTTGATGTTGAAAGCCTTAAAGACTACCCAGATGATAGGATTTGCGTAATCACAACGGGCAGTCAGGGCGAGCCTATGAGCGGACTTTTCAGAATGGCTAACTCTTCGCACAAGCTAAATGTTGGATATGGCGATACGATAATAATTTCGGCTTCGGCAATACCCGGCAATGAGGTTGGAGTGGCTAAAGTCATAAACCAGCTATACCAAAAGGGCGCAGAGGTAATTTACGACAAAATGGCCGATGTTCACGTTTCGGGACACGCTCATAAGGGCGAGCTAAGCATAATGTTAGCTGTTACAAGACCAGAGTATTTCGTGCCTGTGCATGGCGAGTTCAAGCATCTGTATCACCACGCCGATTTAGCAAGGGATATGGGAATTGACCCCGAAAAAATCTTTATTTTGAACTTGGGCGATGTTCTTGAGTTTTCAGACGAAAGTGCAATTATCACACAAACCGTTCAAAGCGGTGGTATTTTGGTTGACGGATTAGGCATTGGCGATATTGGAAACACCGTACTAAAGGACAGGCGAATTCTTTCTCAAGAGGGCGTTGTGGTTGCGGTTATCACTATTTCTAAGTCAACGGGCGCATTGCTTACCGAGCCTGAGTTGATAACACGTGGATTTGTTTATATAAAGGAATCAGAACAACTTATATCAAACGCAAAGGAAGCTCTGAAAAAAGCGGCACAGAAGTTCGCCGAAACACCAAGGCATGATTGGGCAAACGCAAAATCAAATGTTAGAACAACTTTGAAAAACTTTTTGCACGAGCAAACAAAGCGTATGCCTTTGATTATTCCTTTGATAATTGAGATTTGAGAAAGCAATATCCATTTCTCTTTGGAGAAGCATAAAAAACAACATTCCCCCCATAACCAGAAAATGTAGGGGCGAACCTGTGTGTTCGCCCGCTGACACTTTATCGACAGTCTGAAAGGCTCGGTTCTCGTGCCTTTTCAATTTCAATATTTATTAGCTAAATGGTTACGTTGTAAATCTTTTTTACATGCTCTCTGCCACGATACATAACGAGCATAGCGGCTATGATATCCAATGCACTGAAAGCTATAACGATTGCTCGTATGGATAATCCTGTGTCGCCCAAAGCACCGCCTAACACCTGCCCCAACACTGCTCCTAACATGGTAAGCATTTGGAAAGTGCCGTTGAACCTGCCTCTAACACTATCAGGCAAGTAGTTTTGTGTTGACGATATGCGTATGTTGTACGAGGTAACGCATATAAGCCCCGAAAAGAACTGCAACAGAAGCATGGCAAATATGGGCGTAAACAGGTATGCGCATCCTATAATGTTTGAGGTGATATAAACGAACATTGCTATTGTGAATTTGCGGTCTTGCGGAAAAGTCTTTTTGTAGTGGAAAATCCCGCCTACCAGTCTGCCTAAAAGGTTAGCTCCTGTTACGAATGTGTACGTCATTACTCCTAAGCCGTCTTGCGCCTTGAAGTATGGCAATAGCAAGATGCCTGCTGCGCTGTTCGTGAACGTATTTATGGTGAAATAGGCAGTAACCGTTAGCAAGCCTAACTCGCCTTTAAGGTATTTTAATCCCTCTTTGAAGTCGTCAAAATACTTTTTGATGTTGTAGCCCATGGTTTTTGTTTTTTCTGCGTGCTTTTCTTCAACCTTTATTTGAGTTTCGAAAACCGCCGCAAAAACAAAGGAAAACGAGTTGAACAACAGCAGGTATTTAAGCCCTGCCCCATTTGGAACAACATCATAGATATACGCTGCAATGGGTGTCATAAAGGCAGCTATCGGATATATCATACTCGCAATGGAATATGCTTTTTGGAAGTTGCCCTTGCTGATTAGCATGGGGTACAGACTTTCGTATGCAACCGAATAAACGCTGTCTATCGTTCCGATAATTGCAGCAAACAAAAGCATAATTGCGTAGGTATTAACTTGAAAATGTAACGTGAAAAATATTATAAGGAACAAAAATGCCGATGTAAAATCGAGTGTATATATAACCCTTTTGCGAGAAAAACGGTCGATATAAGGGCCTACTAAACTGGGCATTATTATCTTTGGAAGGTTTGTTACAACCGCAGAAATTGCATAAAGAAACGTTGACCCTGTGTAATCAAGGATTATCAAGCCCAACGCAAACCCAGAAATTGCGTTCCCCAACATAGATACGACAGTGCCTAATGTTATTATCGTATAGTTTTTAGTCCAAAGTGGCTGTTGCTGCTTTGTACTCATTTTAAGACCCCTCTCTCTCAAAAAATATTATAACATACAATCAATATGAGTCAATAAATATATTTAATCGAAGTCGTACAGGGGGATAAAATATATTCTACGGCTTTTTTTATTGCTAAAAGCCGCTCTATGTAGTATAATAGTATAAAGTTATAGAGGGGCGGGAATTTGATGACATTTAGCGACATATTAAATGCAGTAAAAACAGGTTTTTCAAATTTCAGATTTGTAGATGTTATAGATATTCTGATTATCGCACTACTTATATTTTGGGTTGTGCGATTAACACGCAAAACGCGTGCTTATCAGTTATTGCGTGGCGTTGCAATCGCTTTTGTTGTGCTTATTTTCAGCCAAGTTTTAGGTCTTACTACTCTAAGCTGGTTCTTAGATACCGTATTGCTTTCGAGTGTTGTTTTCATCGCCATTATTTTTCAACCCGAACTTCGCAGAGCATTCGAGCATATCGGGCGAGGCAGTAAACTTTTCGATAAAAAATCGCTTACAAGTCCACGAGAAAGCCTTGCGAGAGTAATCGCAAAGCTGTCAAGAAGAAAGGTTGGCGCTTTAATCATATTCGAAAAGAAAACGCCACTTGGGGATATATTGGATACAGGAACGAGGTTGGATGCGATTATTTCCGCCGAGCTTGTAGAAAGTATTTTCGAGCCTAATACCCCACTGCATGATGGTGCAATCATTATTTCCGATTCGAAAATCGCTGCTGCCGCCTGCTTTATCCCGCTTACAAACGATGTAGATATAGACAGGGAATTGGGTACACGCCATCGTGCCGCCGTTAGTGCGACACTTATTAGCGATTGCGTTTCATTGGTTGTTAGCGAGGAAACAGGCAAGATTTCATACGCAAAAGACGGAATTTTGCACAGGGAACTCGACACTCAATCTCTTATGGACTTGTTGACCGAATTGTTCTCAGACGGTGCAAATAATTCGGAATCAAACTTTTTCGAAAAACTATTTCGGAAGGAGAATGACTCATGACCTCGCAAGCGAAGCAAAACATTCAAAATAAAATATCCTTTTTTTTCAAAAACAACACAGTTATTCTCATAATAGCTTTTATTACTGCATTTGTGCTTTGGGGCTTTGTATTGGCTAACCAAAATCCTGATAGAACAAAGAACCTAACAGGCGTAAAGGTTACATTTGAAGGCGAAGCGGATTTGATTGCAAGAAGTCTTGTTATCGTAGGCGACAGAGCAACTGTACTGCCTGATGTTACTGTATCGGTGAGTACGGATTTGTTGCATTATACAGCTTTATCAAACACAAATATTACTGCAACGGTTAGCTTGCGTTCCATTACCGGAGAGGGTTCGCATACTTTGGATATTCGTGCTACAACCTCAAACGGAAGCGTGTTGCGGATTTCGCCCTCCAGCGTTACTGTTCAAATTGATAAGCTAACAACCAAAAGGGTTCCTATCGAAGTGGACTATGAGGGTGATTTATCGGCAAACTATTGGCATGGCGAACCTGTGTTGTCGAAAACCGAGGTTGAGATTTCAGGCGCATACTCGATTCTATCATCAATTGCAAGTGCAATATGCAAGGTGCCTTTAGCTTCACGCACAGAAAGCTTTTCGAACTCGATTTCGCTTATATTAGTTGATTCGAACGGCTTTATTGTGAACTCTAATCTGCTTTACGGCGATTTGCCATCCGTTACGGTTGCGCTAACAATATTCCCTCAAAAAGTTGTTTCACTCGATGTGTTGGGCTCTTTAATCGGAAACGACAACTTGAAGAACAACTATGAGATTTACGAAATAATAACTTCTCCTGCAACGGTTACAATAATAGGAGAGACAGCCACTTTAGCGGACATAAATAAGCTACAGCTTGAGCGTTGGGATATTGCTGGTGCAAGCAAGAATTTAGAGCGTGAGCTAAAGATAGTAATTCCCGAGGGAGTTACCGTTTTGGGCGATATAACAAGCGTTATTGCCTATGTGAATATTCGTGAAAAGATACTGGAAAAAACCTTCGAGATTATCCCCATTACCGTCAGAAATTTGGGTAGGGATTTCGATTGCACGCTGATTAGAACTGCGGCAACCATAACTATTTCTGGCAAGATTTCTGTTATAAACAGAATTAAGCGCGGGGACATTGAATTGTATATAGATTTGAAGGGACTAAAAGCACCGTTTAATGGCGATATGCCCATAAATGTTGATTTCGGTAGCGACAGCCTATTAGACGAGATTACAGTTTCATTGGATAATCCGACTGTAACCGTGATAATAAGCGATAAGTAAGGAGCATCATGAATAACGAATTTGCTATGAATAAGCATACTATTGTTTTGATAGGACACTATGGAAGCGGAAAATCCGAGCTTGCCATTAACCTTGCACTTGAATCCGCAAAAACTAATTCCACCATATTGGTTGATATAGACATTGTGAATCCGTATTTTCGTTCATCTGATATAGAGAATGAGTTAAAAGAGCAGGGAATCGATATGATAAAGCCTAATTTTGCTGGCACAGGTGTAGAAAGCCTTAGTTTGCCTGCCGATATTTACTCGGTGTTTATCGATTCACATGAAACGGTTATATTCGATGTGGGCGGAGATATGACAGGCGCTATTGCCTTGGGTCAATATAAGCGCTATTTCGATATGTTGGATAACCTTGAGGTTTTGTTCGTTATAAACACCAAGAGATTATCAACCTCTACCGTTGAGGACAATATTTCGTTCATTCAAAGGATTGAGGCTGCGAGCAGACTAAAAATTACCGGGCTTGTAAACAACACAAACCTTTCAAATGAAACGACTGTTTATACTCTATTGGAAGGATTTGATGTTGTAAAAGCAGTTTCACAGGAAGTTAATATTCCTATTGTCTATACTGTTGGAGAACCTAAAATTTTGAATGACTTCTTACAAAATGATTCTCTTGAACAAAATTTCGTTGGTACACCCTACCCTATCAACAGATATATGGAAAGGGATTGGGATAGGTTCTTAGAAAAACACCAAAGGCCAAAAGAGAAGTAGTCTAAAAATGTTTTTTGGGTTACTTGGTTAAATCTGCAATAAATAGATGTAAGTACAACATTTGCTTATTCCGCATAAATGCACTATAATAAGTGTATGTTTTTGCGGAATTTATTCTTGCCAGAGTATATGGTTAAACCCTCCATGCGCCTTGGGGAGATACCCAGTTTCAAGCAAGCATATAAAACAAGTCTTAGTATGGCTTGGCCAAGTGCTATTGAGGCACTTTTAGTCG
>JAAZFD010000060.1 GCA_012511925.1 Clostridiales bacterium | reverse complement strand
GTGTAATGGTAGCACCTACGACTCTGACTCGTATTGTCTAGGTTCGAATCCTTGTTCCGCAGCCATATAAGATAGAACTTTTGTCTACCAAGGCAAAGGTTCTTTTTTTTATTTGATTCTTTTTATGATTTGTGATATGATACCATCGACAAATTAGAATTTGTGGAGTGATTCAAATGAAAAAATGTGATAAATGTAATAGATTAGGCATAATAAAAAAATGTGGCGATATGAGATTGTTTCTTCTTTATAAAGAATATTTGAGAGAATTAATAGATCAAGAAAGTTTTTTAATCTGCAATACAAAGTATTCGGTTTATAATCCTTGTAAAGATGAAAATGGGTTTTGGATTGATGATGGTATTACGTATTCTATACAATGTCCTGAATGTAAAATAATTTATTCTTTAAGTGCAGATACATATCATGGCCTTTTTAGTTTCCAAAAAGACAGATAAATCCCAATTTCTCGAGCAGGTAAACAGAGGTACCTTTTGGACGTGCTTACCTTAAATACGTACCTTTTGGTCGCTTTTTCACAAGTAAGTCTGTATTCGGTGAGAATATGGGCTTTTTTTAGTTTTTGGAAATTAGTTTTTGGGTGAAATGTTGAGGGAATCGTGTTGGAAATTCCAATACGATTTTTGGAGCAGATACGGCAAAAAAGCTCAATTTGCATCCGTTCAAAAACAAAAAAGGGGAGCTTCCTCCCCCTAAAAAGCGTTTTTTACATACCTGTCTGGTTCTTCAAATCCTGAATAGTTTGCTTTGCTGTGTTGATGTCGTTCTGCTGAACAGTCTTAACCTGATACATATTCTTACTACGCATTTGGTCAAATACTGTGAATTGGTCCTGCGAGCATTCACTCATAATGTTGAACAGAAGCTGGCGCAAGTTGGGACATGAGCTTTCGGTAATGTTGCTTGCATATAGCTTAATTAAGGACTTTTCTGTGGTGAGCAAATCAGTCATAATTTCTTGCTGAGTCATAGTTGTGTTATTCATAATATCCTCCTTACACGTTTTGGCTGTTCAGATAGTTCTGCAACGTGTCAAAATGCTGTCTGTGATGCTGTGCTGTGGTTTGTGCAATCGTTTTTAACTGCTGGTCTTGTAACTGATTGGTGTAAACCGACCACTTTTTGAATGCCAATGCTTCGTTGTAAAGCTGGTCCTCAATGATGCCTAAGTCCTTCACGCTTATAGGCTGTGAAAACTCTTGGTTGAAAACACCGCCAAATGTTTGACTGCCTGTGTTCTGATTTGGATAATTGTCCATAAAAAAACCTCCTTTTGGTTGTTGAACTTAGTATGAGCGGAGGTATGCAAAATTATTCACAGTATTGTCGTGGTAAAAATTATCCCAATTATTACTCCAACAAAGAAAGAAACCGTATTTGCTGTCCAAGCATAAAATACTGCTTTTCCTTTCGTAACTGGAAGTTTGCTTACTTTGCGTAGGATATTAGCATAGACAATAGCCTCTATTACGAACACAAGCGTTTCTAACCAGAAATAGAAGTATATAAACCCTACTATTCCGGTTTTATAATGGATGGTATTAAGCAAAATGTTTAGTAGCGTTTGAGTAACAATATTCATCAAGACAATAAGCAAAAGCTGCTTTTTTTGACGAAAACCAAATATCAATGCAATCAAAATTTCGATTCCAATAGTAGCAATGATTCGTAATACAAAGGAATTTGACTCAAATGAAAAATCGTAATTCGTTTCAGCCGTAAATTTTCCAACCTGTTCGGAAGATTTTATATTTGCTGTCCTTAAATCTGCGATGTAATAACTGTTATATGCGTATTGCTCATACGGCTTATCGCTAACCGCAAAGCTATCATACTTTGGAAAGTAAAGCAATATCTTAAACCTTTGCGGAACCTCGTATCCCTTTATCTCAAAGTGAGACTTGGTTAAATGAATAAAATAATATGTGAAACGATAACCGTCCGTATCGGTGAAGTTTGCGAATTTTTGATAAAGGTCATAGTATTTATTGTCCTCTTTGATTATTTGATGTGGAGAGTCTTTTTCAGACAAAAAGGTTATATAGTAATCCTCGCCCTCAATCCCTTTGAAATCGATTATGAGATATGGCTTAGGACCAAAATCAGCAAGGGAAGACTTAGCTTGAAAGCTAAGAATGATAACACAGCAAACTATTAAGCAAAATACTTTCTTTTTCATACCTATCCTTTTAGGAAACTACGTCCTTGTTATAAATTGAATAAAGCTATTAAAGCCTATAAAAAAGGTAACTACATTTGCAAGCAAGGCGTATAAAACAATCCGCCATGTTTCGATATGCTCTTCACCGCTATATTTAGATAGCTCTTTTGAATACAACATTGATTCAAAAATGACTATCAGTATTATCAATATCAAATAGAGCATAATAAACCCAAGCAATCCAAAGTTATATCTAATTAAGTTAACTAAAATGCTTAGAGCCGTTAGCGCAAAAGCATTTGCCATAGCAACAAAAATCAGCTCCTTTTTTCTAAATCCGCAAACTAATGCAACGAAAACTTTTATTGCGATAATGATTAGCATCTTGAAACTGAGTGTAAGCAACTCCCATGTAAGACTATTTTGCTTTTTGGACTTGATAATGCTGGTCTGCTCGGCAGATTGAATGGGTAATTCCGTTGCATCGATAGAATAGTAGCTATCAAATGCGTACTGACCATACGCCTTATCGCTAATAGCAAAGCTATCGTACTTTGGAAAATATAGTAGAATCTTAAACCTTTGCGGTAAATTTTTTTCAATTTTGAAATAAGAATCATCGGGATTGAGAAAAAAGCGATTCGAAAACTTAAACCCGTCAATATCTGAAAAGGATAAAAACTTCTGGTAAACAAAAAAGTCCTCATCGCCCTCTATATATTCTTCGTACTTATAATCGGTTTCAGACAATAGTGTTAAATAGTATTTTTCACCCTCAAGCCCTTTGAAATCAAATATTAGCGCAGGATAAGGACCGGGATTAGCAAAAGAAGCCCTTGAAAATGAGCTAAGAATGATAACGCAAATTATTAGATAAAATACTTTCCTTTTCATACGCCTATCCAATTCTATATATGTGAATGCTAATTTTAAGCGCAAAAACGCGAAAGTTATTAGAAATTATTCAATTATCGGAACAGGAACAAACTGCTTAATCGCCGATGCTATCTTTTCTGGCTTTTCCTCATGTAATAGATGCCCTGCATTCCTCACAACACTAAAATATGCGTTTGGCAATGCGGCTTGGAAAAGCTCTGCGTACTCAGTAGAATGCCATCTGTCATCACTGCCTAATAGAATTAAGGTTTGATTCACGACATTACGCAAATCCTTAAAAGATGCTTCCTCATCGTAATTTACTGCACTGAAACGCACAGCCCTTCGAGTTTCAACATCCTCAAGCGGAGAAAAATAGCCCTTTACGATTTCGGGAGATACAAGCGTTAAATCGAGATAGCATTGCTGCAAGGCTTCCTCAACGCGTTTTTGGGAAAGCAGCATCGAGGCAATGCCTCCGAACAAAACAGAATCGAGCATTCTAATATACAAGGGCATTTGCGAGGTAATGCCGCCCGGGCTTAGTAGAAGCATCTTGCCAACTCTGTCGGGATTCGTGCGAGCAAGCTCTGTAACATACGCACAACCCATGGAGAAGCCTAAAAAATGAGCGGACTCAATCCCTATGGCATCCATAAAAAGCCGTATTATATGTGCATGCTCTTCTATTGAATATAAAGCGGATATAGGCTTATCGGAATAGCCATGACCCATTAAATCTATAGCAATTACCCTGTATTGGGAGGAAATTTGAGGAATAAGATTTCGCCATGTGTATAGCGATTGACCAATCGTATGAACCAAAATCAAAGGTTCGCCGTTGCCCTCATCCATGTAATGAAGGTTCAACTCGATTTCAGCATTCTTTCGTCCGTAAGGGACATTTATTTTAACATACTTTCCAGTATGCTGTGAATTTATAAATTTTTTAGGCTGCAATGAAAGATTCACACATACCTCCCATTTTTATTGCGTCTTTTATAATTCTACAATTTATTTTATTATTTTGCAAGAGAAAAATAGACAAGCCTTCAATTTAGTTGTAAAAAGATTATAAACAAGATTTTTTGATGAATCCTGTATATAATCTACAATGAATATTTATGCATCTAAATATTTTTTGAATTTTGAGTTGTTAAGAGTTGCTCATATACTAATCCACATCAAAAATAGCGAAACCTGCGGCTTTTGTGGATAACTATGTGGATAATGTGGATAACTTATGTGGGAAACTGCTTTGAATAATAAATTTTCACAATTAGTTCTTGCTTTTTCGTCGTCCAAAAAGGTGCTATTCCTTCGGGTTTTGGAGTTAAAAAAATAAAAAACGCTTGTTCAATTAGAATATTTATGCAAGATGCGAAAAAATATTGTGCTTGACAAAAGAAAAATTTAATACTTAGGGTTGGATTTTGTTCGTTGGCGGCAATGAAAAATTGAATTATTGTGGTTTGGAGTAGTACCATTTTGATTTTTGTTCTGTCCTCATAAGAAAGCAAACATCTTAAAGCTGTTGAAACCTATGATAAAAAATTTCAGTACAGCGTATTGCGTTTTGAATACAAATTGCAGAAATTTAAAAAGCTTTAAGGCTCTATTTCGATTTGCAAAGTGAAGACACTCATTAACCACATTTGACAAGCTTTTTTGTTGGTCGTCCGAACGATGCGAAAAATGTTCGGTCAATCGGCTTAAGATTTTTCGATAATTATTGATAGGATAACCTTTGTTTTTTCCCTTCGTCCCCTGCGTGTCCTTCGTCCCCTGCGTGTCCTTCGTCCCCTGCGTGTCCTTCGTCCCCTTCGTCCCCTTCGTGTCCTCGTGTCCTTCGTCCCCTGCGTGTCCTTCGTCCCCTTCGTCCCCTTCGTGTCCTCGTGTCCTTCGTCCCCTTCGTCCCCTTCGTGTCCTCGTGTCCTTCGAAAAAAGGGGCTTTCGCCCCTTAATCGCTCTATTTGATTGTCTTACTCAATAGTATTCTTCAAAATCATAACAGCATCGCCAGTATTTACATTACCGTCTTTATTTACATCAGCCACCATTTTATCAAAGTCGCTGAACTCGCTGCTGATAACGGTTCTCAAAATTAAAACAGCATCGCCTGTGTTCACAACATTATCGTCATTCACGTCGTTGCAAAGCCTGTATTTTGCGTAAACATCAAGGTCGGCAACAACATTGTCAAACGCCTTATCCCACTTTTCAAAGTAGTGTCCCTCTAATTCGGGATCAGAGGGTGCGGTTGCGCTTTCGCCCGTTCTAACCTCTTCCTCCTTCAACACAACATCGTTCCAATCTAAGAAACGAACTGTGTGAAACTCGTCCGGTGATTCTGACGGCTCAGGCGAATTTGTAGGTGCAGGTGATTCGGTCGGCTTCACAGTCGGCTTAGGTGATTCAGTCGGCGCAGGCGTTTCTGTGGGAGTTGGCTCATCAAGATTCCTCTCCACAAAAGCAACAAACTGATTGTAGGTCATTCCGCCAACATAGTATTCAAGCACTTCACCCGATGAGTTCACAGCATAAGTAACAGGAATATACCCTCCGCTCTTGCTAACAAGCGTTTTTAGCGTGTTATCCGTTACATACCTCAAAGTGGGGTAGGTGTAGCCCTTGCTTTCGCAAAGCGCCTTTGCACTGCTGGGTGTGCTGCCGTTGCCCTCACTTAAGAGCCCAACTACATTAACGCCCTGTTGCTCGTAGTTTTCATATAGCTTTTGAAGATGTGGCATTTCGTTTAGGCAGGGAGAACACCAAGTCGCCCATAGGTTGAATATGGTAAGCTCGTATTTGCCTAAAATGATGCTGTCAACCTGATTCCCATATAGGTCAACCGTTGAAAAACCCGAAATGTTAACACCCACAGGGGATTTCGTACCAGCTGCCAACGAAGTAGTTATCAAAGCTGCCAAAATAGCAATAAGTGTTAAAAACACAATAATCTTCTTTTTCATATAACCTCCAATTTTTTTCAGAACTAATCTGAAATTAAAGTTCATTGTAACAGGGAAAAAGCCTTTATGCAAGGTAGTTTCAAGGTTTGTTTATAGCAATCCCGGAAAAAAATGCATAAAGTCTATTCACGCTAAGTAATTGACAGCATAAAAAATAATGATAGAATATAAGTATCACAATGAAAAAGAGGTTTATAATATGGAACGCAAAAATGCTTGGTTAAATTATTCCGATGTTCAAATACAGGAACTCGAAACACTTTCAGCAAATTATCGCAAATTCCTTGATATGGGCAAAACTGAAAGGGAATGCGTAGATTTCACAGTTGAAGTCGCAAAAAAGCATGGCTATATGGATTTGAATGATTGCATCAAAAGCAACAAAAAGTTAGTTGCAGGCGATAAGGTTTACGCAAATTGCATGGGCAAGGCTATCGCTTTGTTCCAAATCGGCAAAAAGTCTTTAGAGCATGGCTTGAACATATTGGGTGCGCACGTTGACTCTCCCCGAATCGACGTTAAGCAAAACCCGTTGTATGAGGATGCTGAATTCGTTTTGTTAGACACTCACTATTATGGCGGCATCAAAAAGTATCAATGGGTTGCAATCCCCTTGGCTATTCATGGCGTAGTTGCAAAGAAAGACGGCACAGTAATAAATGTTGTAATTGGCGAAGACGAAAACGACCCAGTTGTAGGCATAACCGACCTTTTGATTCACCTTTCGGCCGACCAAATGCAAAAAACAGCCGCAAAAGTTGTTGAGGGCGAGGCGCTCGACGTTCTAATTGGAAGCAAGCCCAAAAAAGACGAGGAAAAGAATGCTGTAAAGGCATACATTCTCGATATATTGAAAGAAAAATACGGTTTTGAAGAGGAAGATTTCCTTTCAGCTGAATTAGAAGTTGTTCCTGCAGGTATTGCACGCGATTTCGGTTTAGACAGAAGCATGATTATGGGCTACGGTCAAGACGACAGAGTTTGCGCCTATACCTCATTGGAAGCAATTTTGGAGATTCCAAAAGACGTTGAGAAAACCGCTTGCTGCATTTTAGTTGACAAAGAGGAAATCGGCTCCGTTGGTGCTACAAGCATGGATTCGCGTTTCTTTGAAAACACGATTGCAGAGATTATGAACCTAACAGGCGATTATAGCGAGTTGAAGCTACGCCGCGCGCTTACTGCGTCAAAGATGCTTTCATCTGACGTTTCAGCGGCATTCGACCCCCTATACGCTTCTGTTTTCGAAAAGAAAAACTCCGCTCACTTTGGTTACGGTGTGGTTT
>JAAZFD010000059.1 GCA_012511925.1 Clostridiales bacterium | reverse complement strand
TCCATATACCTTTTTGCTTGACAGAAAAATTAGATACAACATTAGGCGAATGCGAACAAAAAGGCGGAAAATAGGGCAAAAAAACCGATATTGAAACAATAAACACTCTTAAAGTAGTAGGGGCGACACTCTTGTGTTCGCCCGCTAACACTATTGCTAAAAATACAGCGGTGGTCAACCGCTGTATTTTTAGGGTTATTCAATCTCTATAGGATTGATAGGTGGGCTAACAGGCTCGATTTTCGGAACTGTAACAGTTAACACTCCGTTATCGAGCTTTGCTTTTACGCCGTCAGAAGCTGCGTTTGATAACACCATGCTTCTGCTTGTTGACGTATATCGCCTTTCCTTGTGAATGTAGTTCTTTTCGGAATTTTCAACATTCTCTTCTTTTTCTATGGAAATCTTCAAGAGTCCGTCTTCAAGCGTAATGCTTAATTCATCCTTGCTGATTCCGGGAACCTCCGCTTCAATTGTGTAGGCTTTCTCGTCCTCTGCAACATCAATCTTGATGACGCTTTTTCTCGATTGCCAATTGTCGGCGAAAAAGTTATCAAAGAAATTGTTGAAGTCTGCAATGCTGGTGCTTAATGCACTTCTCGCTCTAATTGGTACTAATGCCATTAAAATCAACTCCTTTAATATATTGTTGTTAGCACTCTTGACCGTTGAGTGCTAATTTGATTATAGCAGTAGAAAATTCGTTTGTCAACACCTTCTAAAAATTTTTTTTGAGAGCATAAATTAAATATGTTCAAGAACGTCTGTAGGCAATATTCCCCTTAACGATAGATGCTTTACGGCTTCGTCTGCGCCTATCCCAAGCAGCAAAGAACCACAGCTTGCAGCGTGTTCAAGCGAAAGTCCTTGCGCCAACAATCCCAAAATCAAGCCAGTAAGCACATCACCGCTTCCGCCTGTGGAAAGACCTGGATTACCAGAAACATCATAATAAATCCGTTCACCATAAGCACTAATAATGGTTGTTGCGCCCTTTAGCAGAAGCACAATTGCATTTTCCTTTGCAAAGGTGTTTGCTATGCTTACGGAATCCGCCAAGATTGCCGACTTTGTTTTTTGAGATAGTCTGCTAAACTCTCCGATATGAGGAGTAATAAGAACATTGTTGTGTAGTTTAATTTCGCTTTTTGCAAGCGCATTCAAGCCGTCAGCATCAATTATTATTGGTTTATTTGTAGAAAGTGCCATTTCAAGAATTATTGCAATCGCTTCCGAATCACCCATACCAGAGCCTATTGCTATGCAGTCTGCCCAATCAAGTAGCTTTTCAAACTCCTTTGAATGTGCTAAAAATCCATTCCAATCGTAAAAGTCGCTATAAACCATGGCTTCGGGCAAGCTGCTGTATAAAACCTGTGCAACCTTATTTGGTGTTACTACCTTCAAAAGTCCTGCACCTGCTCGCAAAGTAGCCGTAGCAGACATTACACAAGCCCCAACATATTCATTGCTACCTGCAATCAAAAGTGCTTTGCCATAGTTGCCCTTGTGTGAATTGGCTTTTCGTTTAGGCAAAATTTCTTGAACATCTGATTCCTCAATCAAATATTCGTTTGAATCAAATACGTAATCTTTAATCGCATCGCCGATTTTTGCGATGATTAGTTTCCCTGAATAATCTCGCCCGGGGAAAACCAAATGTCCTCGCTTTGCGGTTTGAAAGGACACAGTAACATCTGCCTTAAAAGCACAGCCCATAACCTCGCCGGTGTCGGCATTGATTCCAGAGGGGGTATCTACTGCAATTTTAATTGCGTTTGTTTGATTTGTAAGTTCGATTGCTTCAGAATAAAGCCCGAGAATTTCTCTGCTTAATCCAATTCCAAAAAGTGCATCGACTATTATTGCAGGCTTTTCCGATAAATGCTTTTGTAATTGTTCAACATTTTCTATAAAGGTAATAGGAAGCCCTAACTTTTCAGCTACACTTAGATTTAACTTAGCATCATCTGTTATCGGATTTCCAAGCATCAACGCGTGAACATTTTTGCCTTCAATCATTAGCTTTCTTGCGATTGCAATTCCATCTCCGCCATTGTTGCCAACTCCACACAAAACAAGAATTAAGCCATTTTCATTAGAGATTTGAGAGCAAACTGCAGCCGCTGCATTCTCCATTAACACCATAGAAGGGATTCCCAAATCTGAAATCATGTGAGAATCAAGAAGTTTTGCACCTTTTGCGGTTAGAACCCGTTTCATATTAGCTCTCCAATAATGACTCAACGCACTTCAAAGCGGCATACTTTCCATGCGAATAGGTCAATGCGCCTTGAATATATGCGGTGTGGGGTAGGCGAATAGGCGCATCGGCAGAAAGCTCAATGGTTGAGCCTTGAACGAAAGTGCCTGCCGCCATAATTACCTTGTGCTCATACC
>JAAZFD010000058.1 GCA_012511925.1 Clostridiales bacterium | reverse complement strand
GTATTGGAAACATTGGCAAGGCTTACAGCGCCATTTACTCC
The DNA here is from genome assembly GCA_012511925.1 of Clostridiales bacterium. Classification (GTDB taxonomy): domain Bacteria; phylum Bacillota; class Clostridia; order Christensenellales; family CAG-138; genus DUPG01. Next base: position 3,015 of record JAAZFD010000058.1, on the reverse strand, counting down.
ATTCCTTGCAGAGATGATTTATCAGAATATCGTGCGTTCATGCGATGAAAACGCTCCTGTTTCTGTGCATTTATTGGATTTTCCGATTTGCGACGAAAGCCGCATAAACGAGCAGGCAGAAGCGGATATGGACAGCGTACTTCGTCTTGCAGTCTTGGGAAGGTCTGCACGCAATCAAGCGGATATTAAGAACCGTCAACCGCTTTCGGAAATATTGGTGCAGGGTAGGCAGCTGCCAAAAATGTATGTGAATATATTGGCAGACGAGTTGAACATTCATAATGTTAGGTTCGTTACCGATGCTTCCGAGTACATTTCCTATCGTGTAAAGCCACAGCTAAAAACCTTAGGGCCACGCTATGGCAAGCTATTAAAGGATATATCGGCACATTTGCTGATGCACAGCAACGAAATAGTACAAACTCATGCGGCAGGCATAAGCTATGAGTTTGACCTGCAAGGCGAGTCAATTTTACTTTCGCCCGATGATGTTTTAATCGAAACCGAGCGTAAAGAGGGTTTTGTCTCCGACAGCGACAGGGAGCTTACGGTAGTCCTTGCAACCACACTAACGCAAGAGCTAATAGACGAGGGTTTTGTGCGTGAAATCGTTTCGAAGGTTCAAACGATGCGCAAGGAGGCGAATTTTAACGTAACCGACCATATAGTAATATTCCACCAAGGCAATAGCAAAATTGCGGATATTTTCGACCGCTTTGGAAAGGAAATTTGTGCCGACACATTAGCCGACACCACTATTACAGGCGTTATGGGCGGCTACGCTAAGGATTGGGATATAAACGGCGAAGTCGTTACAATAGGCGTTAAGGTAAACGAATAGGGGCACGTTAAGCACGTTAAGCACGTTTTTTGGGGGCGATGCCCCCAAACCCCCTTAGGGGTTTTCTTTTTGGGGCAAAGCCCCAAAGGCACGTGAGGAACGCACTTGGGGGACTTTGCCCCCAACGCCCCCACTACTTTTTGAGAAAAAGTAGCAAAAACCAAGATTACATTGGCTTTAATAAGGTCTATCAATGATTATCACAATGGGGTTTTGTGCTTTGCACCATATCCCATTACACAAGGCACGATGGCACGTTTACTTTTTGAAAAAAGTAACAAAAGCAAGATAAACTGTTTCCATTCTATACTTTGGGATTCTCAAGGGCGGTTGCCCTTGAGTGGGGATTAAGGGGCGTTGCCCCTTTATTACCTAATTCTGACTATGCATTTATATCTTCATTTATAAGTGATTCTCGTATATTTTGCGTACAATATCTAAAACTAACCTTGAGGTGATATGATGTTCAAAAATAAAAAAATTGCTTTGTGCATAAGCATAATTGCTTTTGTGTTGGTTTTATGCTCCTGCAACGCAAGCACGAATCGAATAAAAAACAATACCACGATTGACGGAATCGACATTTCAAACCTAAGCGAAGCGGAAGCGAAGAATAAGCTACAAAGCCATTATAATTCGCTTTTGGATGATACAATCATAACCATTCAAGCCGATAGAACGCACAGATACAGCGCAGAAGAGCTGGGCTTTAGCGTAAACTTTGGCAATGCGCTGAACTCTGCCTTGGGTCAAGGTTGGTTTTCAAGGGCGAACTCGTACAAGTCCGAAATCGTTCTTAATGATGCGGTTGCGCGAGAAATGGTTGAAAAAATCGCCACAAGAATAAATGCAGACCCCAAAGGTGCAAGTGCAGAGTACAAAGACGGCGAAATAGTGTTCGTAAGTGCGCAAAACGGTAAGCGGCTTGACATAGAAAACCTATTGGAGCAGTTGAGTTCTAAAAAAGATAGCATATTTTCTGAATCATTAAACGTGGATGCGAAAATCGATGAGGTTCCCAACAGCTCAAACGTAAATATAGACGAATTGCAGACGAATTACTCCTTGCTTGCCGAATATACCACCTCGTTCACAAAAGGCCCGCTAAACGCCGAAAACAGGGTTAAAAACATTATCAAAGCGGCAAAGCTCGTTGACGGAACGATAGTAAAGTCGGGCAAAGAATTCAACACAAACAAGGTTTTGGGCGACAGGAACAAGGAAAACGGCTGGTATAAGGCGCCGGCAATCAGAGACGGCAAATATAATCTTGAGTATGGCGGCGGTGTGTGCCAAATTTCGTCAACGCTTTATAATGCGGTTTTGCTTGCGAATTTAGAGGTTGTAGAGCGGCAACCGCACACATGGTCCATGAGCTATGTACCCATAGGACTTGATGCTACAATTTCAACAGACGGAATAAATTTTCGGTTCAAAAACAGTACCGAAAGCGATATTATTGTGTCTGCAATCGTTGATAAAAAGGCGCAAACGATTACGGTACGGCTTTTTGGAAAAGCAGAGGGAAATTATTCACGCGTGGAAATCACCTCAAAAAAAACCGAAACTATCCCCGAGCCAGAGGTTGAGTATATAGAAGACTCGACAATCGAAAAAGGCAAAGAGGTTAAGGAACGCAAGGCAAGAGAGGGCTTAAAGACAGTTACAATCCGTATTTTTTATGGCGAAAATGGGAACGAAATATCGAGGGAAACTGTTTCGGAGGATACGTATAGGGCAATTTCTGCAAGGGTAAGGGTTGGCGTATAAATATATGCTAAGGCATTCAATTAAATGCAAAATGTAGAATGCGAAATCAAGCACGATTTTACCGCAAAAAACGCAAAACAAGCGCAATGGCTAACCACTAACCGCTACGCACTAATCACTAACCGTTGGGGAATATTTTGCTATCCTCCCCGATTTCGATAAATGATGAATAATTAGGCACGATTATTCTCTACCCGCTTACCGCTAATCCCATGTAGGGGCGACCAGTGGTCGCCAGTCTGCATACAACGGTTCCGTATTCGTATTCCATTCGTTCCAAATTGCATTTGCTCCGCAGAGTGAATGCAATATCACTGGTTATCGTAAATAACCAATATCACTGCCAAAGGCAATATCACTCGTTCCACAGGAACGAATATCATCTACCCGCTAATCCCATGTAG
>JAAZFD010000057.1 GCA_012511925.1 Clostridiales bacterium | reverse complement strand
TGAGATGAAAGAAACCTACAAAGAAGTTTTTTCTTTACGGGTATTTGGCGAGTTGTCATTTGAAAAAATCGCTTTGCTTTTTGGCAAAAGCCCAAGTTGGGCGCGCGTGGTTTTTTACCGAGCAAAAATGCAAATTAAAGAATATATGGAGGTGTTGACCAATGAGTGAAGTTACTTGCAATACGATTAGAGATATTCTTCCCCTATATGTAGATGGAGTTGTTAGCGACGATACCCGAAATATGGTTACAAAACATTTAGAGCGTTGCGAAGAGTGCCGTAAAAAGTATGAAGCCATGAAAAGTGAAATAGTAATTCCTGTCGAGGACAATGTTGCGCCACTAAAACACTTCAAAAAAGTGTGGAAAAAGAAAAAAATTATTCTTGTATGTTCGACCATTCTCGCTACTGTTGCTATTATGTTTTGTGCTTTGTTTATCTTCAATCACTTTGCCTATCAAGATAAAATTGCGGTAAACGGTGCCATATACACTCAAAAAGGAGAAAATATTACAGCACTTCCTGCTGACAGTATTGAATTAGGTTATCTCCGTAGCATTACTCATAGGTCCACTTCCGACCCAAGCGTAGACTATACCGCTGTCAATCTTGATGAAAAATATGCTGGTTGCATGATCTATCAAAGTGAAAATGGAGAAGTAATATATCTTGAAGATTATAACGGATATTATATTCCGTTTGTATTGAATAAATATATTACGCAAGCAGAAAATGAATAATTGAGCCAGACGCATAGACGCAGAGCCAAACAGCATAAATAGGCAGCGACTTTGCAAAGGCAAGGTTGCTGCCTTGTTTATTGATCGCCCGCGTTTGGTTGATACCCAAAGACGCGAAAAAGCCTGTTGACGGACGAAGAAAAAATAATTTCAAATTTTTTTCGTTTTTCACGCAATGAACAGCAAATTATGTTGTGTATATAGGTGAAAGGCCTTTACACAACAGGAAAGGAGGACGCAATGAACGACAATGAGATTATAGGTTTGTATTGGGAGCGGAAAGAAACTGCTATTACTGCAAGCGCAGATAAATACGGCAGCTATTGTCATTCTATTTCCTACAATATCCTACATAATAACGAGGACGCAGAGGAATGTGTCAATGATACATGGTTAGGGGCATGGAAGTCTATGCCACCCCATCGTCCGGAACGCCTGTCAGCCTTTTTTGGTAAGATCACCCGCAATCTCTCCCTCAACCGCTTTAAGAAATATTCCGCTGAAAAGCGGGGATATGGGCAAACCGAACTTGTATTGTCGGAATTGGAAGATTGTATATCAGACAATACAAGCGTTGAGCAGATTGTTGATGAACAGATTTTAGTGCAATCACTCAATGATTTTCTTTATGTCCAGCCGGAACAAAAACGCAATATCTTCATTCGGCGTTATTGGTATCTCTATCCGATTAAAGATATAGCGGCTGCCTATGGTATAAGCGAAAGTAAAGTTGCGTCCCTGCTGTTCCGTATGCGAAACGATTTGAAGGTACACTTTGAAAAGGAGGGTATCCATTTATGAAAAACGAAAAACTGTTAGACATGATTGGCGGTATTGATGATAACCTTGTTCACAATGCGGTTCATGACAATTTCAAAAAGAAAAAGCCCATTTGGTTAAAAGGTGCTATCGCTGCCTGCCTATGCGTAGCTTTGGCATTGGGAATGTTTATAAAGTCCCCTACTTCCGACGAGGTTATCGGGCCGGGTTTCTTGGCAATCACCGCCTATGCTGCTTCGTCCGATGAAGAAATGATTATGCAGGAAGGTATCGAACTCCCGTTAGACTATAATTGGAGTTTGGCTATCAGCAGCCGACCGGGACTTCCTCTGAAATTGTCTGCTGACGAATATCCAAATGTTACCTTTGAAGTGTCGGTTGATAACGGAAAACTCCTGCTCTGGGAAAATAATAAAATTAGTGCTATGAGTTCTCCGTTTGAGGTTGAAAACGGCACTACAATTTATTGGACGAACATCTATCAGGCGGACGAGAAGTATATGGGTACTACTGCCTATATCAATATTATTATTCGTGATGGAAAAAACATTGTGGGGTATGCAGTAGTAAACATCTATACAAATGACCTCGAAAATGCACCTGCACAGAGTTATTATGCAAAGTTGCTTAAATCGGTTTCTTTCCCGAAAGTCGATGGGAAGTATCAGAAGATAAC
>JAAZFD010000007.1 GCA_012511925.1 Clostridiales bacterium | reverse complement strand
GAGCTTGGCGATGCTAACTGCGACGGAAAAATCAATTCTGGCGATAGCATTGCCGTTTTGCAATTCAGTATAGGACTAAGAAAACTTGGCTTTTATGGCGAGTTGGCTGCCGATGTAAATGGTGATGAGCTAATAAACTCTGGCGATGCAACGCTTATACTAAGATACTTAGTTGGCGATTCGGAGTTTAGCGCTGAGCCTCTTAATGTTATTTCTACAAATGTAAATTACAATAAAATCAAGTTTGAATCCGCTTCTTTGGGCGACAAAGTCGAAATAGATTTAAGCGAATACACTTCCTATACAGCTACTAATCCGTTTGGAACTACCTGCTATGCTTTGGGCTACAAGATAAATTTACACGAGGACACTTGTGTTGTTTTTGAAACCTCCTTGGCGAGTTCACCTATAGATACCGTAATGTTTTTGTTGGATGCGAAATACAATATGTTTGCTGCGAATGATGACGGCGGAGATGGTAGTTTTTCGAGAATAGAGTTTTTTGTTCAAGAAAGTGGTGTTTATAACCTGCTTGTTTGCAGTATCGATACGAAGGCTGTAGGTTCTTGCTATCTCGATATGCAACTAAGCAATAAGCCCATTCCTACGGTGTCACCAACCCCAACGGCAACGCCAACTCCTACGGCAACTCCTACGCCTACAGCGACACCCGAGCCTACTCCCACTCCTACGCCTATCCCTACGAATCCGCCTACTGGGAATGTTGAGCTATTAAATTCAAACCTGCCATCCGATAATCAAATTTTGCAGTACGGCAGGGCATATAGCATTGCGGGAAGCATAAGCTCGATTGCTCCTATAACTAAAATTAAAATCGAGATTTACAAGAACGATAACACGCTTGAAGCGGTTGCCGAAAAGAAATTTGGGGCTTCGGATAATGTGCTTTTGTATTCGCTTACAGAAGGTGGTACAAGCTCTTTGAACGACCAATTAGCTTTTAGTTCGCTAACATTCGGAGCAAAAACAATGGTGCTTACTGTAAAAACGGATGGATATTCGGAAGAAACGCTGTTCTTCGGAAACTTTTTTATGGGAGCTACAGATTCTATTTTGGCTGGAAACGCATATAATTCAGGTACTGCACCGCTTACAGCCGAGCATCGACAAACCATTCTTGATTATCTAAATTCGCTAAACCCGAATGAGCTTGGAAGCATTGCCGTTATGAACGCATTTACGCTTTTGGGTACGCCTTATGGGACCGGAGTAGGACAGCTTGATTGCTCTGCCGCCATGCGGAAAGCGTATTCGCCATTAGAGGTTGAACTGCCACGAACTTCTGAAAAGCAGGGCGAATTCTGCCTGCAATTAAACGGAATGATACCGTTAGATGCACTAATTCCAGGCGATTTGATTTTCTTTACTGATAATACTTGCACTTGTGGCAGATTTATGGAAATTCACCACGTTGCAATGTTTGTTGGCACTATAAACGGTACGAGGTACTATATCGAGTCTTCGTATGGGATTGGCAAGGTTGTGCTTAGAATCGCTTGGGGCGAATCGGGCGAGGGTAGATGGTCTATTGCATTTTATAGCAGGCCTTATGTGTGTGGGAATAAAGCGAGTGGGGTCAATGCGTATGAGGTTGCGATGTAATAAACAAAAGGGACGAGATTCGTCCCTTTTTGATTGTCATAGTCTAAAAACAAACGGCATAAGCACAGCAAAAATCATAATGAAAAGTTTCAGGTGATACATGGTCGTAGGGGCGACACTTTTGTGTTCTCCCGCTGAAACTATTGAGAAACTTAAGGGGCGTAATTCGCCCCCTATTTTATTACTTCTTTGTTTTCGGCGTAAATATCACCGCCACCAAGTAGCCAAAGAATATTGCCGCCGCTATACCGCCTGCGGTCGCCATAGTTCCACCCGTGAATGCACCCAAAAGTCCAGATTCACGAACCGCTTCTATAACTCCCTTTCCCAAAGAATAGCCAAAGCCTGTGAGGGGGATTGTTGCGCCTGCTCCTGCCAATTCAACTAAGGGTCTGTATAATCCTAATG
>JAAZFD010000056.1 GCA_012511925.1 Clostridiales bacterium | reverse complement strand
GTGAATAACGTACACTTTTTGTGCAAATCGTGAAAGGTAAATCGCATCTGAAATCGCCGTATTTCCTCCGCCTACAACCGCCACACGCTTGTTTCTATACAAAGCACCATCGCAAAGCGCACAATATGAAACGCCCTTGCCCACAAAATCCTGCTCGTTAGCAAAGCCGGCAGGTCTTGGAACTGCGCCAGCCGTAATTATTATACTTTTTGCGAGATATTTATTACTGTTTGTGATTATTTGTTTTGGATTGCCTTCAAGTATAATGCTCATTACCTGCTCGTTCACTACGGTAGCGCCTGCTTTTGTCGCCTGCTTTTCCATCTCCGTAGCCAAAGTAAAGCCGTCTGTGCCATTTGCAAATCCAGGATAATTGGTTAAATGCGTTATAACGCCCAGTTTTCCTCCGGGCATAAGGCTTTCGAATATAACGGTTTTCATTCCGCCCTGTGCCGAATAAAGCCCTGCCGCAAGCCCTGCCGCTCCGCCGCCTATTATTGCTATGTCGATTAAATCTGTCATATTGCTCTCCTTGTACTGCTTAGCAGTTATTATCTATATCAGCCCAGAGAATCAAAGCATCCTCTTTCGTGTCGGCATAATAGCCTCGTCTAACGCCATTTTGATGAAAGCCCAAGGAAGAATACAAAGACTTTGCTACTTCATTGCTTCTGCGCACCTCAAGCGTCATTTTCTCCGCTCCAAGTCTTTTTGCTACTTCAAGCATGTGCAGCATTAGTCTGCGTGAATACCCACAGCCCCTATTCGGCTTGTCTATGGCTATGTTAGTTATATGCGCCTCCTCATAAAGTATCCACATTCCTGCATAGCCCACTATGCTTTCGCCAACCTCTACTACCGAATAATACGCTACTTTATTTGACAGCTCACTTCGTAATGCGTTAAAACTCCATGGCGAAGAAAAACTTGATTGTTCAATTTCGTGAACTCGCCTAAGGTCGTTTCTTTGCATTGGGCGAATTATAATTTCCGGTTCTTCCATAATCAGTCCGCATCTTCAAATTCGCATGATTCTTTCGAATCCTCAACTTCTGCTTTTGCATCCCTCTTCATTTCTGCTTGCGAGGGCTTATAATACGATGGCTCAACCTGTGAAACTGCACAAGAGTTATCCCTAAAATATAACGCAAGTGCCGCAAAGCCCACGCTTACAGCGCATGGGTTGTTATTTGCACAAAAAATTTCTGTATTATCCTTACTAATAATTTTCACGTATGGATTAGCAAAATGAATTCTATCCTTATAAATGATAGCACCGTCGCCGACACAAAGGCAGTTGCTTGGAATATGCGCTATAAATTCGTCAATAGTGGTGGAATAGGGTGGCAGCAACTCTGAATCCTTTTCATAAATTGCAGCATAGATATTATCGTGCTTAGCATCGATTATAGAGGCTACCACATCAATTTTTGGAACGTTAGCTCTTAAAGCAAGCAACGAATTTATACCTATTACAGGCTTAGAAGCACCAAAAGCAAGACCGTTTGCGGTTGCTACTCCAATTCGCACCCCTGTAAACGACCCGGGACCAATATCGACAGCAATTCCGTCAATATCAGAAATCGAAATACTAAATTCTTCTAACATTTCATCAATTACAGGCATAAGCGTTTTAGAATGGCTCGTACCGCCAAGCTTTCTTGATGCCACAATCGAGGAGGGCATTACTAACGCTACAGACGCATCAGCGCAAGACGTTGATATCGCCAGAACAAGCCTCATATCACTGTCTCCTTGAGAACTTCGGTATAGGCGGTTCCGTGGGGTATGAACACCATTGTTCTGTACTGGTTTCCGCAACCCGTTATATGAATATCCAAGCGCTCTTTTGGCAGGGCATCCAATACCTTGTCTGCCCATTCCATTATTACTACGCCATTTTTATAGCAGTAATCCAAAAAACCAATGTCAAGCAGCTCTGACACATTTTCAAGCCTATACGCATCGAAATGATATAGCGCTAAATCCTTGCCGCCGTACTCTGTAACAAGGTTGTATGTCGGGCTTGGCATCATGCCCTGTATCCCCATTCCCTCTGCGATTGCACGGGTCAATGTGGTTTTCCCTGAACCCAAACCGCCGTAAAGCGCAATAAAGGCTCCGGGAAAAAGCACTGTGCCAATTTTCTTCCCTAAAGAAACGGTATCCCTCTCCAGCATACATGGTAGTGTGTATTCGGGCATAACTCTCACACCTTTCTATTGTGTAGCAATTTAATATGTAACAGAGCGAGCAAAGTCGGCTAATGAGTCCGAAAGTATTGCCTCCCTTATACGCTCCATCAAATTCAAACTAAACCTTAGGTTATGCAATGTAATCAACTGTGCCGCCAACATTTCCTCCGCTTTTATCAAGTGGCGAATATATGCAACGGAAAAGTTCTTACACGCATAGCAATCGCATTTCTCATCAATGGGCGAAAAATCATCCTTGTATTCTGCGTTTCTCAACATCTTTCTGCCCGTAGAGGTCAAAGCAAGTCCGTTTCGTGCCGACCTTGTTTGTAATACGCAATCGAACATATCAACGCCACGCATAACGCCATTCACCAAGCAATCGGGGCTTCCAACTCCCATTAAATAGTGCGGCTTTTCCTTTGGAAGCTCGTGCCTTATGCCTTCAAGCATCTCGTACATAAGCTCTTTTGGCTCTCCAACACTCAATCCGCCTATGCCTAAGCCAAAGAAATCCATATCGGTCAAAGCCTTTGTGCTTTCAACCCGTAGGTCTGCGAACATTCCGCCTTGGATTATCCCAAACAGCGCTTGGTCATCTCGTTTTTGCGCTATTTTACAACGTTTTGCCCACGCATGTGTGCGGTTCATAGCTTTAATCGTGTATTCCCTCGTAGCAGGGTAGGGGGCGCATTCGTCAAATGCCATAATAATATCGGCACCCAGATTTTCTTGAATCTCAACAGCCTTTTCGGGGGTGAAGTAGTGCTTGCTACCGTCTATATGAGAGCGAAACTCAACTCCGTCATCGGTAATCTTGTTCATATCACCTAAGCTGAAAACCTGAAACCCGCCGCTATCCGTTAAAATCGGCTTGTCCCATGCCATAAAGCTGTGAAGACCGCCTGCCTTCGCCACTAACTTATCGGTAGGGCGCAGGTACAGATGGTAGGTGTTGGCTAAAATGATTTCTGCACCAATTTCAACCAAATCCTTTGGTAGCACCGCTTTTACCGTAGCTTGCGTACCAACTGGCATAAAACAAGGGGTTTTAATAATGCCATGAGGTGTTGTTAATTCACCGAGCCTTGCGCCTGTTTGTTTACATTCCTTTATTAGCTTAAAGCTAAAACCTTTTGGCATTTACTTTGTTTCGCCATTCTTCGTACCCGAGAAATGTGGCGACTCTCCCCCTAATACTGAGATAATTACATTCTATCAAACAAGTATATAAAAAGCAATATTTTTTTACACAAGCCTATGTAAAAATGTAATTGTTATATAAAAAAGAAAACCAAGCAGATTTTCTTTTTTGCTACTACCTACTTTAGTTTTATGGGTATGAACGCTTCCATTTGCGCCCAGCCCTGAGCGTTCATAATCTCTTTTGGAGTTATTATATGCCCCATCGGATAATGATTTTTACGAATGTCAAGCTCGAACACTTTTGAATTCTTGATATATTCCAATGCTTCATTATACAGTTTCTCTCGTGTTTCATCATCGCCGTCCCTATATGTATATGTCAAATAATAGCCGCCGTCAAAATCAACCGACTCGTACCCGCCGTCGTCCATGCCCTCGCAAACCGCATAGCACCAAACCAAGCCTTGCTTTTCCTCATCATAGAAAAGAAAATCTCTCGGCATAAAGCTGTCCCGATTAGAGGGCAATAGTTTTGAAAAGTACACATTGAACTTCCCTAAAACTCCGTTTTTCGAAAAGTCAAACTCGCAATCGATGCCCGAGGATACAGCCTTAAAAGGCGGTATATATATTATTCTGAAATCTATCACGAGTTGCTTCTTCCTGCCGAATATCCGTCCTTCTCGTACATGCTAAAAAGCTGTTGTAGCTTCTTGATGAAGTCCGAGTTGGTGGAGGTTTTATCAAGCAATGAAATAAACTGCTCTGTAACTTCGCCCGGGTTTCCTGACGACAGCACCCTTCGCAATGTCAACATACTTTCGTATTCCTCGGATGTAAGCAGTAAATCATCTCTGCGAGTACCCGATTTGTATATGTCGATAGCAGGGAATATGCGCTTTTCAGACAGCTTCCTATCCAAATGTATTTCCATGTTGCCTGTGCCTTTGAACTCCTCATAAACCATGTCGTCCATGCGGCTGCCTGTTTCAACAAGTGCGGTTGCTATAACGGTTAAGCTGCCGCCTCCCTCGATATTTCGTGCCGCACCGAAAAAGCGCTTAGGCTTGTAGAGTGCGCTCGGGTCCATACCGCCTGAAAGCGTTCTGCCTGTTGTGGGAATCGTGATATTGTATGCTCTCGCCAAGCGTGTAATCGAGTCCATAAGCACAACAACGTCTTTGCCATGCTCAACAAGGCGCATCGCTCGCTCCATTACCATTTCGGCAACCCTTGTGTGATGCTCGGGCATTTCGTCGAATGTTGAATACAGTACTTCGCCTTTTATTGAACGCTGAATGTCGGTAACCTCTTCGGGACGCTCGTCTATAAGCAGCTCGATTAGGTGAACATCTGGGTGATTAGCTGTGATGCCGTTTGCGATATTTTTGAGCAGAGTTGTTTTACCTGCTTTGGGTTGGCTGACAATCATACCCCTTTGACCCTTGCCAATCGGAGCAATTAAGTCGATTAAGCGAATAGCCAATGTGCTGTCGCCATTATGTTCAAGCGTTAAGCGCTCGTTAGGGAATATAGGAACTAAATCCTCAAACGATTTGCGGTTCGTAACATTTTCAGGTTCATCGCCATTTATCGCTGTTATGAAATAAAGCGCCAAATATCTTTCTCCCTCTTTCGATTGACGGGATTTGCCTGCAATCCAATCGCCTGTTTTTAAGCCAAAGCGCCTAACCTGTGCGTTGGAAACATATATATCGCGTGGACCTGGTAGGTAATTCTCTGAACGCAAAAAGCCGTAGCCATCGGGTAAAACTTCTAATACTCCTTCGCAGAATGTGAAATCAACAGGGTCGTCTTGTGTTTGGTTCTGTTGATAAAAAACCTGTGCTGCATCGGGGATTTCGGGTTCAGCAACCTGCGGCGCATTATGTTGATAATAGGGCTGCTGTTGCTGATAATTATCACGTCTTTGATACTGCTGTTGATACTGCTGATTATATGAATTTTGTTGCTCGTAGGGATTTATGTCTTGACCCTGTTGCTGATAATTGCTTCCGTAATATGGGCGTTGCTAATAATTACCGTCTTGACGATAGGGCTTTTTATACGGTTGCTGATAATTCGAATCCCTGCGCTGATAACCATCTCGCTGATAGTTGTTGCGATTCTGGTAATTAGACTGATAATTCTGCTGCTGCATGGGGTATTGCCTTTGTGGGCGTGTGTGCTGGTCCATCTGTGAAACTGCTGGCGGTCTTAACGAATCACCATACATTCCGCTTTGATGTTGTGAGTAAGATTTCGGAGCGTCTTGAGTTGGTTCTTGCACATCTTCCTCATAATCTGAACTTTGTGATGACTTGTGGCTTACAACGCCGCCTGCCATTATGATGTCGATAAGTTCCGATTTGCGGAACTTGGTGATTGATTTAACACCCTGCGCCTTTGCAATCTCTCGAAGGTCCATCAAACTTTTTTCTTCTAAGATTTCTCTTGTCATAAAAATTACCTACTTTATTGATTTTTTTATTTTATTTTTTGTGCAAATTGGTTAATCGCATTCAAAACCAAGTGTTTCTTTCAAGTACAATAACAGCGTATGAGAGATACGCAATTGATTTTCAATAATACTCTCCAATTAGTAGCCAATTCATCACAAACCTAATAACATCATATTTATTTTATACCCATTGATTTGGTATGTCAACCGTTTTTTTGCGTTTCAAAACATTATATTGTTGCACGAAGTTTGTCGAAAAGTGAATAATTATACGAACTTTATTCTTTTCTAGCCAAGAACACTGTGCATAAACCGCAATAAAATAAGTATGCACTTAATTGTTAATATTATTCGTAAAAAGCCTAATTATACCAATAATGATTTTGAAATCGATATAGACTGGCAAGAACTATTTTTATACCTACAACTATACGCCCCCACAGCATTGCCTATGGGGACGCTGTAAGTTAAGGTAAATAAATTATTGAGCGTTCAACATTCTTGCTAATTGAGCTTTTTTTCTGTTCGCAGCATTCTTATGAATAGCGCCCTTAGCAGCGGCTTTATCTGTTTTACTAACAGCGGCGATGTAAGCAGCGTTCAACACATCTTTTTCGCCTGTATCGTTAGCAACATTAACCTTTTTAATAGCAGTACGCATTGAAGAAACGAGCATGCGGTTGCGCAGATTCTTCTTCCTTGAAATCTGAATACGCTTAATTGCGGATTTAATATTTGCCAAAATCATTCACCCCCTATTTTTTTATCAACGTTGGCAATTATAACATGCTGACAAATTCTATGCAAGCGATTTTTAAAGATTTTTTTATTATATACCGTTTTCGCTCGCATACTTGCACATAAGCACATACACAGCGGAAGAAATTCTGTTCAATGCAAGCGAAATGCTAACAAACACTTCGCTCATAGCCTCCAAATCTGCATTTACACGTATATATGCCCTTTCGCATTCACGCACATGGGTTCTTAGAACATTCAAGTACGCCAATGCAACTCCGCTATCTGGCGCAGGCACAAAATGTCCCTTTTTGAAATACTTTTGCGGGTTGTGCGACATCTCGTGTAACTTATCCATATCTTCACCCATAATGTTGGCTATCCTTGGAACACCGCCCACAATATCCGCTCGCATCACTTCCATAAGCGCCTTCGTAACCTGTGCCACATATTCCGAAAACTCAATGTTTTTTTCTGCAAGAAATAGACTAGAGCAATAGGCAGCACTTGCAATCGTAGAATCAAGCCTTCCTCGAAACTCAATTTTCGGGTCGTCTTTTCTTACAAACTCGTTTCTATATAATTCCGTAAAAGTCGAATCACGCATATTTTACTCCTAAATTTTGATTTATCTACCTTAGCACAGTTTGGAATAGCCTGCAACCCCTTTATTTTTTAGGGAAATTTAAGAAATAACCCAAACATTAAGTATTTTTTACAATAAAGCGTTGACAAAACCAATTTTGTACAATAGAATGTAGTAGAGTCCTTATGAAAATCCGCCTCGCCCCCCCGGCGATAGAGCCCCCATCTCCCGGTTTTCAAGGACTCTTTCGTTTTTTTGGAAATAATATGGTCAGATTTAGCTTTTTAAGAGAGCATGATATTCTTTTTGTTGGCTTGCAAAAAACAATCCAAAGGAATTTCTAAATAACAGTGAAATGTTGGCGGGCGCACACATAGGTGCCGCCCCACTAATATCGTTTTTTTGGTTTGACAACGGTTTTAATACCCTATTGGGTTTATCGACAGTCTTTTGCTTACAAAAGCACAGTTTTAATGGCAAACAAGAAGTCTGCCATTATCCCCCCCTAATATTTATTTGTTTCAATGGGAAAAAATCGCAAAAACTATATATCGATAGTATTTACGATATCGATAACTCTTACCTGCACCTAATATTCGCAGTTGTGCGCGTCATTGTCGCTGTTACATTGCTTTCTGTAAAGGAAAAAGTAGCAGATACCCTATAATAACCGCGCGATAGCATATTCGACCTTATAGTTGAATAATAATATGATTCGGAGTTATACACATAGCTGTTGCCAAGCCCGAAAACCGTCATCCACCTGCCGCCGCAATAGTATTGCAGCTTTAGTGATGATAAGCCCATCTTGTAAACAGGGCGGCGAGATAGTATAGAAGCATTAACGCTAATCTTGCCGGGACCAAAACTGTTTATAGATAGCATAGCCGAGCGCAAAATCGTTTGCATCTGCGGCGACTTCATATCATGTGGTATAAATTCAGGGCCATTCCATGTGCATATGCTTGAATAGGATGAAGAATACATAGAAAGCCTAAGCCTTGCAAATTCGTTAGCTATGTCGGGAAACTCATCGTATTTAAAATCTGAATCGATAATCTGCTGCTCTGCATTTCCAAAATTAAGAATGCTATCGTTAGCAATTGAGGGTGTAATAGCTTTTGAAGCGCTTCTACCTGCGAGCGATGTGCTGATTGGCAAGAGCATCACCACTAAGCTCAATGTTGCTATAACAAGAGCTGTTGTTCTTCTAGCCAGTTTCATTACCGCATCCTCCTTATTTAGCTATTATTCGTAGAGCTTGTGCAAAAGCTCTAACAATTCTTCTCCTTCAATATCTGTTATAATATGATAAACGGAGTTTTCAATGTTCCATATAACCGCAACTTCCCCATCGTTGTGTGTAACTATGTGTTCGTAGCCGTCAATAATTATGGTTTCGTATTCGCCTACCTTATTTTCAGCTGTTAACACAAATGCCGTATCTGCGCTTGGGAACATATTGTATGTGTAGTAAAAATAGTTTCCGCTATCGTTATTGTAATCTATTGAAAGCGAAATATTTGCACTACCGCTTGCACCTAATATATTATGTACATAATATCCATACTTTGTCAAGCGAAAAATTTTAGGATTTATTCTTAGCTCTTCACAAGCCTTTTCTATGCTTTCATACTTCTTATATTCAGTAGATTCGTTGGTCGGAAACACAAAATGGTCCGGAGTATTGTTGGGATTGCTTTTACCGGAATAATCGATATAGCCTAATCGCCCCGATATTATTGTTTTCCAAACATCTATACCCACAGCGTATGCAACACCCGTAGATATTGCTAAAAAAGCAATTATGGCTAAGGAAAAAGCCAGCACCCTGCGTGCAAATGAATGTACGCAGGGTTGCTTTGCCGATATGCGCCTAGCCCCCCCGTTCAATAAAGCTTGCGCATAAGAGATGGTATCCAAACATTCAGACATAAGAGCGACATCACGCTTGCTGTCATCATTGCTTAACTCGTTCCAGTAAATTTCTTCACATGAACTAATCAAGCGGTTCAAATCGCCATTTCGACGTTTTTTTGAATGAACCTTATTCAGTTTTCCCCCAAAAAATCGCATTTTCTCAATCTCCCTAACTACATAGCGCAGCATTTTCCAAAAAAGCGGAATCCTCCAAAAATATATTTTTTTACAGGTTAAGCCTTGATATTATCTCCTTTATTTTTAGCTCTAACTTTACTAAACGCATCCTCGTTGCACTTTCCGATAAAGAAATAGCCTCTGCCACCTCTTTAATAGTAAGTTTTTTCTCAAAACGAAGTGAATAAAGCTCGAACTCGTCTTGCGTTAGCTTACCCAAGATCAAATCCTTAGTTTTTTCAATATCTATTTCGTTGTAGCTTTCTTCTTCAAAATCATGAACATATTGCAAGGCGGATATGTAGCGCTCGGAAGCGTCGTCTATATAAATCTCTCTTTTTTGCTTCCTGCCCCTTTTTCGTAAAGCCCGCTTTACTCGATACTGTGCAGTAACCTTTAGCCAACCTATAACATTCGGATGCTTCTCTAAAGTAGATATGCTCTTTTTTGCTTGCTCAAATACCGCATTTGTGCAATCGGCAGCGTCTTCCTCGTCGCCTTCTAACATAGCGACACAGTAAGAAAAAATTGAGGTGTAGTATTCGTGATACAGTTTATTTAAAAAGGCATCGTCTGCCACTAATAACCTCCCCTCTGCCTTTTTCCCTCTCTATTTATTGAATAAGAGGAATTATTCAATTACTCCATTGTTATATTCGGGAACAACATCGGTTACATCCTTTGAGAAACAAAACTTAATATCGTTCTGATAGCCCAACTCGACTAAGCAAGACCAATGCTTGGTTTTTGATAAATCAATGTTTCCATTTTCCCAGTTCTTATATAGATTCTGGCATACAAAAGCCATGTCGCTTTGCTCGATTCCTCCGTCATAATTCTTGTGCAAGGCATCTATTATTGCACCTGCTGCACATAGGTCATCGGCAGAAATCTCATCGTCTGTTCCAGCGCAGATAATCAGAATATCATCGCTGCATTTTGCCGCCCTCTTTGCAACTGCGGTCATATTTATCATTGCGCCCACCAGAACGCTTTTTGCGCCCTTAGCACCGTTTATAACCTTTGTGCCGTTTGAGGTGCTTATTATGATTGTTTTGTTCTCAACTACCTCTGGGGTAAATTCGAATGGTGAGTTGCCTATATGAAAATCGGGGTGCTTCACTCCGCCAACCTCGCCCGCTAAAACTACATCGGGTGAATCGAGCCTGCTGAAAATCGTAGCCGCTTCGCCTGCATCTGTTGCTGGAATTATTTTGCCTGCTCCGTTTTTCACAGCCCAAATAATGCTGGTAGTGGAACGCAGTACATCTACAACTATTACGGTTCGCCCCGAAACCCTGCTATCTATTAGCTTGCTGAACTTTGGGTAAACGTCTAAGCGCATTACGACCTCCAATTAGTAAATCTGTAAAATATTATAGCACATCAAATACTGTTTTGACAATCAATATTACTGTATATTAACCTTCGAACAAGTCAACAATGGTTACTCTATGCAAGATATTTTATCGCCCATAACATTCATAATTCTTGTTTTTGCAGGCTCAAAATATTTTGAAGAATGCCCTCCGCTGTACTTCTCAACAGCAGGTAAAACCAAATAATCCTTGCCCAAAAAGGTTTCGAAAACTCTGCACGGAATATAGCCCTCTTCATCGATAACTATTTTGCCGTTCTCATTTTTTAGCTGTAATCTAAGAATTACAGTGTCCTTGTTTACCGTCTTTTTCATGTGAGAAACAAAATTCCCTAACGAATACACAACAGGAACGCTTCTGCCATCGCTTGCTGTAAGCACATCATATTTTTGTAATGCATGGGGGTGTGAACCCATTATGTAGTCAACGCCTGCATCCGCCATTTCTTGAGCGTAGCGCTCCTGTCTTTCTACAACTTCATTCGTATGCTCTCTGCCCCAATGGTTGTAGGCAATAATGAACTGTGTGCCCATTGCTTTTGCGTTTTCAACGTCAGCCTCAACACGCTCTTTTGAGTATTTGTTTAGCAGGATTTCAAGCCCTGCATCGGTAAAATAAAAATCCTTAGCGTTGTACCATGTTGCATACGCCATAACAGCAATTTTTATTCCGTTTACATCGATAATCAAAAACCTCTGCTCATTTTCAGAAGTAAAAAGACCTGTGTGCATAAAGCCATATCTGTCAAGGTGCGAATTGGTTTCAAAAATCCCTTTCACTCCTGTATCGCCAGAGTGATTGTTAGCATTTACAAGCAAATCGAAGCCTGCGAATTTCAGCGCATCTAAATATGTTGCAGGCGCATTGCAAAAGGGCTTGCCATCAACATTGTTCATTTCGCCCATGTATGGCGCAGAAGAATCTAACATAGTTTCTAAGTTTCCTACAACCAAATCGGCTTGCGAAAACACATCCTTAACTATGGAAAGGCTATCGTTAAAATCGTAAGCACCGTCTTTATATGCGGCTTCCTGCTGTCTGCCTTGACACATCAAATCGCCTGTAAACATCAAAACAGCGGTATCAGACCTTTCCCAATTCGTATAAACACCGTTTACAAGCGCAAATCTTGGTTCGGCAATCTTATACAGAGGCTTTGGTGTATCTCTTTCTATTATATCGTAGCTCGGATATACAGCTTGATATAGCTCTATAGCC
>JAAZFD010000055.1 GCA_012511925.1 Clostridiales bacterium | reverse complement strand
CTTCCATTGAGTGATTTAGAGTTATCAAAAACTGCTCCCATTCGGAATTGAGCGAAAATAGATAGGTTGCGGCACTTTCGTTTGGAATTGCAAACTCAACTTCTGCCGTTTTACCGTCCTTTGAGGGAATTGCTGCCCAGAAAATCCAGCGAACAGAGTCTTCCTCTTTTTCGGTCAACTCGGTTCTTTCCGAACCGCTTTCCAAAAGTTTTTCAAGGAGTGCTTGCTTGTTTGCTTCCCATTCCTCATCTGAAACAAGGCTTATACCTACCGCAAGTGAGGATTCATCGCAAATTTCTTTGAGTTGGGCATATTCTGCGCTCATTTTGCTGTTTAGTGCCTTGCTTTCAAGCGTTTTTACAAGGTTTTGGGGGAGGCTTTTCAAATTAACAGCTATTCCCTCAGATAGAATTTCGCTTGCAGTTGTGCTTTCTACCACACCCAAAGAGGGCATAAGCGTTTTAAAAAATTCAAGGTTTGTTTCCTTTTGCTTGCGAATATAGCTTGTGAATATTCGATTAAAAGGCTCAAAATCAAAGCCTAACATTGAAAAAGAGTAACAAGCGCCATTGTTTAGCGTGAGTTTTAGTGAGTAATCGCCTTTGCTTATGTCTGTAATGAACACAAATGGAATGCGGCGGGCGTTTTGGTTTGGCGGCAGTACGCAAATACAGTCGGAAAAAACCTTTATATCCGCTTTGCCATGGATTGCGTCATAAAAATATTGTCCCTCACTTTCGAGCAAGGGAGATTCTAAAACATATAGAGATTCTAACACCTTATTATTATAAGCACTTTTCAGCGCATTGTAAAACCATTCGCACTCTTGCCCCATTTGCGAAAATGCGTATGCTTTGCTGTTTGCGTTTACTTGAACGCTGTAGTTTTCAAAAACAATCGAATCAATATCCGCATAGGCTATTGCGATTCTTGTGAGAACAGCATCGACAATAACCCCATCGGGATCGACTACAAACTTTGCATCGCCTGCAATTTCGGACGAGCTAATAATTCCCTCAAAGTCGTCTGCCATTATATTTTTGTTCCGCATTCTCCGCAGAACTTAGTGTCGGGAGGGTTTTGCGTTCCACATCCGGGGCATTTGCCGGGGGTGGGTGCAGGTGCATTCATGGGAGAACCGCAGTTATTGCAGAATTTAACCGTTTGAGCGTTCTTTGCGCCACATTTTTGGCATTGCTTCATTTCCATAGAAGCGCCGCAGTTGTTACAGAACTTACCGTTTCCAGCAGGCTTTCCACAGGTTGAGCAAACGGTTGTTTTACTTTCAATAGTGCCTTTCCAAACGGTAGCGGTTTCGCTTGCCTCGTCGATATTTCTGCGCATAGCTTCGGCTCTTGCCTTTGCGACATAAACCTCTTGGCGTGGTGCGCACTCGGTGCAAAGTCCCTCGTCCTCGTTGTAGCAAGCATCACACATATATTGATGACAGCCATGGCAACGGTGAAAATGCTGTTGAGCTTCGTTTTGCGACCTCTCAAAAGCCTTTTCATGCTCCTTGTGCCATTCGGGACTCATTCCCTCAAAGCGTTCGGAAAGAATGTCGCCACCACGTTCTAAAGAATAGCCTAAGCTGCTTGCTGCACCGCCTACGAGCCCGCCTAAAACGCCTATTCCTCGTGTTAATCCACGCAAGCCTTTGCCCTTTTTGTATGTTTGAGATTCTACGAAGCTGCTTTTGTAGCCGTCGTTGCATACATCACAATAAAAAGTGAACTGAAAGCCAGCATCGGTTGAGTTATCCTCATAATTTCTTGTAAATGACTTTAACATAGATTACCTCATTTCTTTACGATTTTTGCTTTGATTTTCTTGCCGCAAGCCGTACAATTTTCGTTTTGAAAGAATTGTAAGATTTCGCAGCGTTTGTTTTCGCATCTAACCATTAAACTTTGATTGCACCTTTCGCAACGCTATTGCACAAATGTATTGCCAGAGCATAGCGGACACACCACATAGAGATGCCTGCCACAGCCAGCGCAAATCGCCTGACCTTTTTGAATTGGGCGCACACAGGTGGGGCATAGATACCCGAATGGGCTGCTGCTTTGGCAAGTGGGGCAAAAGCGAGCATCCCTGTCTATTAGGGTGTTGCAGTGTATGCATGTTTGTTTGTAGGTAGCCATAATAAACCCTTCTTCTACTATGTATAGCGTTGTTTATAATATAATACTATTTATTTGGGGGAATGTAAATAGTGGGGGGAAAATTACGGAAGAATGATGAGCAATTATAAGTCTAATATCGTTACTTATATCAAATCACCAAGTTCGTTACGGATAAACTCAACGGATTGCTGATACTGCTCATTTTGCAGCTCTTTTATACGAGCGTAGTCTTTAGCAAGAAGGGCTTCTCTATATGGCAGCAATCGTTGCATATATGGCATAACCATATAATCAGATCCTGAGTTTTCCCAATAAGAAAATAATTTCTCGATTTCAAGTAAGCAATCGTCATACATTTCATAATAGCATAGAGGATAAATATAGCTTTCATTCAATAGATTAAGGGAATTTATGTGTTTGTCAAGTTGCCTGTGAATCCCAGAAAACCTAATCCTTCTAGTTTCATCCTGAGCTTTTATCAACTCGCCATGTTTGTAATCTTTTTCAAAAACAGCACAATTATTTAAGTTTGATAATCTCGACCGCCTTCCGTATTCGCCACAACAGAAGCTAATCCACAGGGCTTCGTCGTAGCAGGACTCAATATCCTTAATGTGAAGAAAAGAAGGCATGACAATGTCCTCAAGTTGAAACCGTATTATTTTGGCGGTTTCATCATTTGGTTTTCCTTTAAATTCATGCATTAGGATTGTGCCTAATTGCGGAAATGGCGATGCCATGGTTGTAAGACCTGTATAGACGGAACTCGCAAGGTGAACCCATAGCCCATTTGCATATGGCCCAATATATAGGTAGGATGAGCGTGTGCAATCGCTACTCGGGATAATATTCAAAGGTACAAACAGGGGTTGTGCACCAAAGTGCAATATAAGACAGCGGGATTTCTTTTCGATACCAACCATAAAAATTATTTCTTTGTTAATTATCTTAAACCAGCTGTTTTGAAAGCGATAAAATCCATTATTATCTAAAATATCGCCCACAGCTTCACCTACAAATTTGCTTATTGGATTTCTACCGAATGACTTTTTCATAATGTGTTCCTATGCATAAAGATAAATCTATAAGAAAAGCGACAATATTGTAATCAACTGTCGCTTACCTTGTGGACACCATGGAAAAAAGATTTCTTATCTTTCCCCAAAGAGAGCGCCAAGTCCTCAAAATAAATCAGATTCTCCGCAACCACTTACCAATTTTATGATACCATAAATCCTCAAGCTTTTCATGG
>JAAZFD010000054.1 GCA_012511925.1 Clostridiales bacterium | reverse complement strand
GTTTTTATAGCCATGCTATGCCCATCGCCAACCGAAATGGAAGCAACATTATCCATAATCTTTATAGGCACATTACTGCGCTCATAGCTACCGTTGCCAAGCTGACCTATACCGTTCGGTCCCCAAGCCCAAAGTGTGCCGTCTGTCTTTATAGCCATGCTGTTACAGCCTCCCGCCGAAACGGAAGCGACATTATCCATAATCTTTATGGGTTTATTGCTATTTTCGTTGCTACCATTGCCAAGCTGACCATACTTATTATCTCCCCAAGTCCACAATGTGCCGTCCGTTTTAATGGCAATGCTGTGAGCGTCTCCTAGAGAAATGGAAACAACACCATCCATAATCTTTATAGGTGCATTGCTGTTCTCCTCGCTGCCATCCCCCAGCTGACCAGATTTGTTAGCTCCCCAAGCCCACAAGCTACCATCGCTTTTGATTGCCATGCTGTGCTCGCCTCCAGCCGCAACCTGCCCAAACTCGCCCTCATACGCTTTCACCCCGCCGCCCACTTGCGCAACAGCAACAGGCGCAGTTACGCCCAGCACCATAATTAGCGTTAAAGCCAACGCTAAAAGTTTCGTACATCTTTTCATACTTGTTCTCCTTAAATTTATGTTGATTGTTTTTAGTTTACTTGTGCGAATTTAAACAAATACACAAAGATTACTTTACAAACAAACAAATATTACCACTAAACGCAATGTATTTCAAGTCATTAAATCAAAACAAGCCCGCAATTCGAAATAATTAACAATTTTAGCTTAGTTTTTACCATTTAAACATAATTTGCTCATGCAAAAAGCCGTCATTTCTGACGGCTTTTTTTACTAACACTAAATTCTAATACTTACTTAAACCAACTTCGAAGTATCCTGCCTATTCAACCAAGCACTCGCCTCATCCGCTACCTTCTTCAGCGCTACATCGCCAAAGGGAGTGTCAAGCCCTGCTGCCTCAACCAACTCAACAAACGTGCGTGTGCCAGCCAAGTTCACATAGCTCTGATACCTGTTCCAAGCATCCTTTTGGTCTTGCTGCATAAGTGCCCAGAAGCCCAAAGCAACCGTTTGCGCCAAGCAATAGTCAATATAATAGAAAGGACGCTCGTAAATATGACTTTGCCTTTGCCAACCCTTGCCCTCGCCATAGAACAGAATTTCAGAATCTAACTTAACCCAAGGCATATAAACGCCCAAAAGCTCTCTCCAAGTATCGTGGCGTTGTTCAGGAGTGTATTCGGGATTTTCATAAATAATGTGTTGGAAATGGTCAACCATAGAGCCATAGGGCAAGAACTGCAATGCACCAGCCAAATGATTATTGAAGTACTTATCAGTATCCTTGCCGAAAAAGCCCTCGCACCATGGCCATGCAAAGAATTCCATAGACATAGAATGTACCTCGCAAGCCTCGATTGACGGTGAGGACAAGAACAGCGGAACATTGTTGATGTTAGCAACATAAGCGGCATAAGCATGACCCGCTTCATGCGTCATAACCTCAACGTCGTGCTGTGTGCCATTGAAGTTTGCAAAAATGAACTGCGACTTATACTTAGGAATATCTGTGCAGTAACCACCACCCGATTTTCCCTTGCGGCTTAGAACGTCTAACAACTCGTTTTCGTACATAAAATCGATAAATGCGGTAGTTTCCTTTGAAAGCTCATGGTAGAACTTCTTGCCATGTGCCAATATATCGTCCGGACCGCCTGCAGGCTTTGGATTTCCCGAGCGGAAAGCCAGCGCCATATCCGAAAAGCTCAAGGGGTAGGGGAGGTTAGTGCGCTTTGCCTGTTCTTTATAAAGTTCAGTCGCAATAGGTACAATGTACTTCACAACAGCATTGCGGAACTTCTCAACATCAGTTGCCGAATAGCAGTTGCGCTCCATGCGATAGTAGCCCAGCTCAACATAGTTCTTGTAGCCCAACTTTTTCGCCATTCTATCACGAATCTTCACCAACGAATCATAGATTTCGTCGAGTTTTTGTCCGTTTTCTGTGTAGAAACCACCGTCAGCCTGCCAAGCCTTCAAACGCTTTTCGTCATCTGGAACCTGCTTGAACGGTGAAAGCTGCGACAATGTGTATTGCTCTCCCTCGAAATCGATTTGTGCCGAAGCAATAAGCCTGTCATACTCTGTAGAAAGTTTATTCTCCTCCTGCATATCGGGAATAATCTCGGGCGAGAACGATTTTAGCATCAGCTCGATATTCGTAAACAAAATCTTGCCGTATTTCTTTTCGAACTTTGGTCTATGAGGTGAATTGAACAGTGCCAAACTTGCGTTCTGAACGAACTCGGAAAGCTGTGGCGAAACTTCGTCTGAAAAATCGCTCTCTGCTTTGTAAAACTCGTCCTTTGTGTCGATTGAATGCCTAACGAATGCAAGCGTTAACTCTGTTTGAACATTTGCCAATAGGTCTTGAAACTCATCAAAAAGCTTGTCTGCTTCCTCAAATGTTTTTGCTTCAGAAAGCCTTTTCGTAATATCCTCGGCAGTTGCTTGCACTTCCTTGATATCAGGGCGTGAATAGGGCATATCCTTAAATTTCATACTCTTTTCTTCCTTTCAATTAGATTATTCTACTATTCTATCATAACGGGAGTTATATGCAAATAAAATTCTTAGAGTGTCGCAAAAGTGTCAGTTGACGCACACATAGGTACGCCCCTACAATTTGATTGTTTTTGGTTTTCAATACGGTTTATAAATTCTACTTGCAAAGGCTTAACACTTGCTCGCAAACCGAATTTACATCATAGTTTTCGCTTTTAACTTTAATATCATGAGGCTCTGAATCGAAACAGCCGTGCCGTCTTTCTATCATAGCTTCAACGGGTGGAGGAAGTGCGCCCAACATTCGTGCCGCAAACCTGTTCTTAATCGTGCTTAGTTCAGCGGTTACAAGAATACGAACAGCACCCTCGGGCAAAAACTCTAAATGCGCAATTTCAGAAATAACATAGATGATATGCTCACCGTTAACAGCGCTTTGAAGCAACTTTTCAAACTGCTCCATAGCTTGGCTTTCGCTTTTATTTAGCCTTAAATAATCCTTGCCGGAAAATATTGATGCGTTGATTTTCTCCTTAATTGCATTCGCAAGCGTGGTTTTGCCAGCACAGCTTTCGCCAAAAATTCCTATAACCATATTACTCCTTTTGAACATTCGGTAGCTTTCCTGCTATAATCGCAGTAATAATTCCAATAAAAAAGCCCGTAGGTATCGACAAAATCGACATCATCGGAAAATAAAGCAGCATAGCAGGACCGTTCAAAAACGAACCCACAACCAACTGCCCTACATTGAAGAAAAACGAACCGCATACCGACATTCCAATAGCGCTAACCTTTTCCTTGCGATATAGCCCTAACAATAGGCTCATAGCTGAAAATGCAAGCAAACCACCTGTAACGCTGTAAAAAATTCCTGTAATCGCTCCACCCAAAATGCTTCCCAAAAGGCTTCTTAGCGCCGTAAGAATCAGCGCATCACGCTTTGAAAATTTAATCAGCGTATAAAGCGTAAAGATATTCGCCAACCCTAACTTAATAGGAACGCCCAAAACCAAAGACGGCAACAGCCCCTCTATATAGTGAACAACTGTGGCGGCGGCTATCAATAAGCCTAATAATGCAAGGTGTTTGGTGTTATTATTCATCCGAAGGTTACCCCGTCTATGTCTGCTCCCTTTCCCGAAATGAAAATTACAACCTCGTTAGGCAGACAGATTACAGGTCTGTAATTCGTAGCGAAACCCATTTTAACGCATAATTGGTCTTTGCAGTCGGCTTCGCTCATATAGGCATTGCCATTTTTAATAGTGATTTCGTTTTTGCCGTCTGGCGTTACGATTACCGCATCCTTGTTTATATCTCCGCTATATAGCACCTTGCCATGCTGCATAATAGTTACCGTATCAGCATTTTTGGGAATAAACAAAAGCGAGCAAAAGGAAAGCACAATAATTAATGCGATGATAAAAAAATCCAACGCCTTCAACCTATAAATACTTTTACTCTTGCTTTCTTCCATAAAATATAAGGGGACTTTTAGCCCCCTCACTTCCATTCAACTAAATAT